>JACMPN010000609.1 GCA_014377495.1 Candidatus Sericytochromatia bacterium | reverse complement strand
CGGTGAGACCGTGACGGTGCAGGGGTTCGGCTTCGGCGGCAGCGGCACCGTCACCCTGGGAGACGAGCCGGGGACCGTGACGTCCTGGCAGTCCGGCCAACTCGTCATCCGGACGGCGGTGGGTGCCCGGGGTGGGGACCTGATCATCAAACCGGATGGCCGGCGGCCGATCCGTAGTGGCCAGCCGGTGCGGATCCGGCAGCAATGGCGCACCTGGCCGGAACTGCCCGTCCCGGTCGGCGGCGAGACGGTAGCCGTCGGATCATTGGACGGGCAACTGGTCGTCGCCGGCGGCAAGGACGCCACCGGCAAAGCCATTGGTGCCGTCTGGGGCTATGCGGGCCGGAGCGGCCAATGGCGGTCGCTGGCCCCCTTGCCGACGCCGCGCTATGGGATGACCAGCGCCGTCCTCGGCAACCGCCTCTATGCCATCGGGGGCTGGAGCGATTCCACAGGCTACAGTCCCGTGGTAGAAGTCTACGACCCCGCCACAGACAGCTGGCAACGGCGGGCCCCGCTGCCGACGGGCCTCCTGGGTGCGGCGGCCGCGGCCGTCAACGGCCAGGTGATCGTCTGTGGCGGGTACAACGGCACCGAACAGGCCAATACCTATCTCTATGACCCTGCGGGCAACACCTGGACGGCCAGGTCCGTCATGCCGCAGGCCCGCTTCCGCCATGGGGCGGCGAACTTTGACGGCCGCATCCTCGTTGCCGGGGGCCGTTCAGGCAACCAACCGTCGAGCAACGTCATCCAGTTCGATCTGGTTGCCAACGTCTGGTCCGATACGACGTCACTGCCGGCGACACGGGCGGGCGGCACGATGGTCAGTGACGGGGTGACGGCCTGGTTCGTCGATGGCAGTGACGGCCGGCCACAGGCGACCCTCTGGGGCTTCAACGGGGCCGGCTGGGTGACCCTGGCCATCCCGCCGACGGCACGGGCGTCGATCAGCGGCACCTTCGGGGCCGGTGAGGTGGTCATTGTCGGCGGGACATCCGGAGATGCCGCCGCCGGAAGGCGAGTCGAGAGCTTTACGCCTTAGGCGTGTCCACAAAAAGCAGCAAATTCGAGGCGACGGAGACCTGATTGCGTCCACCCGATTTGCTGCAGTAGAGGGCGGTGTCGGCCCGGTTTAGGAAAGCGCTGGCCGTCTCGTCGCCGGCAAAGTTGGCCACCGCCACCGATACCGTCACCTGATGCAGCAGGGTGTTGCCGTGCTCGTCCGTCAGACCGACGTCGGCGAACCGCTGCCGCAGACGTTCGGCGAACAGTCGAGCCCCTTCCTGATCGGTGTGGGTCAGCAGGACGGCGAACTCTTCGCCACCATACCGCACGGCAAAATCCGTCGTCCGCACGAGGGACTTGACCACCCCGGCGACAATCCGCAGGACCCGATCCCCGGTGATGTGCCGGTCCTGGTCATTGAACCGCTTGAAATGGTCAACGTCGATCATTACCAGGGCCACGCTGTAGTCCCGATAACGCCTGGCCCGGGACATCTCCACGTCGATCTGCTCATCGAAGAAGCGGCGGTTCCACAACCCCGTCAAACCGTCGGTGTTCGCCCGCTCGTGCAGGGCCGTCACGTCATCGAGCAGACAGAGCATGCCCACGACATCCTGGGTCGGCACCAGATTGAGTCGGAAGGTGTGAGCCCCGATCGGCAGGGGGCGGCCGTCCTGACCGGACACGAGACTCTGGGTCGCCTGGGCGGCGAGCATCACGGCGGACATCGGGCCGACGGGTGTGGCCAGCTGCGCCCAAGGGTTATCGTCCACATCCACCAGGACGACGGCCTGCCGCCAGTCGCTCCCGGCCCGGCCGGCCATCACGGTGGACAGGGGCATTTGGCGGATGGTCCCCGGAGCGCCGAAACGGATCCAGCGGCGTCCCTGCGGCAGCGTGTGTTCACCGTGGAGCAGACGCTGGGCCAGGAGGCTGATCCCGTCATACGCCATGCCCCTGGACTGGACGGAACGCATGCGCAGGCCCTGATCGGGTACGGCCCCCAGGACCCCGATGCCACGGGCGCCGGCTCCGGCAACCCGCTGATCGGGTGGGGCCAAGAGGAGGACCCGGCCATGGCGGGTCATGGCCGCCGGCACGGGATCAGCGCCACTGACTGCCTGCGCCCGGTTGGCGGGCCAGATGACGAGTGGGGCCTCCTGCAGGCGCGCCAGCAAAGCGACCTGCTGGGCCACCGGCCACGGCCAGCGCCCGTATCGTGCCAGGGCAGGGGGATCGAGGGTGAGCACAACGCTCGGGTGGTCACTGCGGTCGGCGGGCCAGAGCAGATGGGCATCGTATGCCGTGCGCTCCAGCGGACCGGTCAGGTCGACGGTATGGGCGAGGACCACGATGAGGCCGACCGCCATCGCCAAGGCGAGGAGTCTTGGCCGGAGCAGCCTGGACATGCGACACCTCCGCTGGCCAAAAAACGCTGCGGCAGTCCGATCGCCATTGCCGTGCGGCAAAAACGCACCGTCGTAACACTCAGTCCGGGGAAGAAAACAATTGCCTTAAATCGTAGCATGCGACCAGACATCGCCGAGATGCGGTCCCGGTCGGCGACGTTAGTCGACGCTCGGTGCGGCCGGTTGACCGGATTTGGTGGTGGCATCGACGAAACGGACGGGCAGTTCATCAGCCCTGGCCATGCCCAGGTGTTGGCGGGCGAGGCGTTCGATACCGGCATCCTGCTTGTACAGCTCCAACTGCCGGTTCAGGGTCTTGCGTTCGCCCTCAACGGCCTGGCGTTGGGTGCGGAGGTCACCGGCATACCGCTGCAGACGCAGCTCCTGGGTGACGAGGTTGCCCCCGGCGGCCAACAGATAGAGGCTCCCGGCGACCAAAAGGACATCGCGGCGGCGCCAGCGTGACGGCGTGCGGATCGGAATGTCTGCCATGCGGCAAGGCCTCGTGGGGAGCAAAATGAAGAGCAACAGGTGTGGTGCGAAACGTGATCTCGCCAACTATAGAAAAGGCCTCTGGTCCGGTCAAGGGACGCGCGTCACCAATCAAGCGGCAGAATCCCGCAGCGTCGCGTCTCGGCGGGAT
>JACMPN010000058.1 GCA_014377495.1 Candidatus Sericytochromatia bacterium | reverse complement strand
CCCGCGCGAGCAGCACCAGGCTGCCGGGGGCTTCCTGGCGGGCTTCGTCTTCCTTGTCGACGATGTCGCCGTAGGTCTGCAGGCGGTTCTTCAACGTCTTGCCGGCGCGGAACGAGGCGATCAGGGCGATCCGTACCCGGTCCCGGTGGGTCACGCCCATGGTCAGGACGTTGGAAAGCAAATAGAAGGTGTGTTGCTCCGACTCGTGGACGTCGATGGCCCGTCCGACGTCGTGGAGCAGGGCGGCGTTCTCCAACAGCCGCCGATCGCTGTCCTGGGCCACGAACAGGCCCTGTTCGACGAACTGGTCGAACAGGCTGCAGGCCAGGCGACTGACGTGGCGGGGGTGCTCGGGGCGGATGTCGTGGCGGAGCAGGAGTTGGCCGGCGCAGAAGGCCAGCGGGTCGTCGATGACCATGCGGCTCACCTCCGTCAGCAGTCGTTCGACGATCATCCCCTCCCGCAGGCCCTTGGCGTTGATGATCAGCTCCGGGCTGTCGCTGACGGCCATCAGTTCCTGGAAAAAGGTGAGGCCGGCGACGATCAGGTCGACCCGGTGCTTGGGCAGGCCGCTGACACCACTGCGGGCGGCCGGCGGCATCTCCAGCAGCCAGGTGGCCAGGTCGGCGAATTCAGCCCGGCTGAGGGCGTAGTGATGCACTGAGGGCAGGGAATACTGCCGCCGGCGCTGGTGGATCTTGGCGATGGTCCGGGCCATGCCGCCACTGGCGATGATGGGCAGGCCCGCTTTCATCAGCCAGGGCTGGAAACGGAACTGCTGGCGGAGAAACGTCCCGACGGCGGCGGCATCGACCGTGTCGTTTTCCGTGAAGTTCAACGTCAGATTCACGGCACCGAAGGGCATGCTCGTTGCCGCGAGCCGTTGCCGGTCGATCATCCGGATGAACTCGGCACTGCCGCCCCCGAGGTCGACGACGATGGCGTCGGGGGAGGCGATGGCGTGGGCGGCCGCCAGATGGATGTAGCCCGCCTCTTCCTCGCCGGTGAGCAGGCGGACCCGGATGCCAGTCTCGTCGTAAAGGCGATTGATCAGGTAGTGGCCGTTGACGGCCTGCCGGACGGCGGCGGTCGCCACGGCGACGATCTCGGTGACGCCGTTGACGTCGCACAGCCGGCGAAACACCTGGAAGCAGGCAATGGTTTCGTCGAAGGCCTGTTGATCGAGGCGGCCGTCGAACTGGATGCGGGCACTGAGGCGCAGGACCCGCTTGAGGTTTTCCTGCTCGACGAAGAGTCCGGCGGGGTCATAGTTGTAGATAACCAACCGTGCCGTGTTCGACCCCAGGTCAATGATGCCGATCCTGTGACCCAATGCCGTCTCCCATCGTTGCCGCCCGCGCCGCCCGTACTGCTGCGGCAGTGGATGAAGATCGCTGCGGCATGGGGGCCTGACGCTGCCTACATCATAGCTTGCCCTTGCTTGTTCCGACGGTACCGTGTTGCGCCTCACACGGACGCGTGCCGCATGGCGCAGGGACGTTGACTGGGGGCCAGGGCTGCGGCCGGTGCACAGCAACGAAGCCCGGCACGGCCGGGCTTTGTCGCGTAAAGGGTGAGTGTGCCTATGGGGCAGTGAAGGTGAACGTACCCGCCGTGTTGAAGACGTGCATCGTGTCGGTCCCACCGACCGTCGAGACGGTGCCGCCACTCGAGGCAATGCCGGTGGTTGGGTAGCGGATGATCACGGTCCCGCCGCCACCGTCGCCGCCCTTTGCACTGCCACTGGAGGGCCAGTACCAGCCGCCGCCACCGCCACCGCCAAGACCGTTTGTCCCATTCGAGCCGTTATTGACGGATGCCGTACCGCCGCCGCCCAGCCCGCCCGGGGAGCCGTAACTGGTAGAGGGGTTGGAACCGCCACCACCGCCACCGTAGTAGGTCGAGGTCCCCGGAATGCTGCAGGCCAAACCGCTGCCACCGGTGCCGGTGAACATCCCGGCGCCGCCAGCCCCGCCGCCGCCGCTGCCACCCGAGTTCAGGGCCGCTGCCGGGGCGCCATTGAAGCCCTGGCCCGCCGTACCGGAGCCTGGCGTCGATGTGCCGCCGCCAAACGAGCAACCGCCTCCACCCGAGCCCCCCGACAACCCGGGAAAGGTGATGCCACCAGCGGCCGTCGCCGCACCGCCGCCGCCGCCCAGTGCCAAGATGCCTGTAAAGGAAGAACTGCTGCCACTCGTCCCGGCCGCACTGGTGGCAAACCCGATGCCGCCGGCCCCGACCACCACCGTGTACGAGCCGGAGGCAATGGTTACATTGGTCTGGTAGGTGACTCCGCCGCCACCACCGCCACCGCCGGTACTGCCACCGCCGCCGCCGCCGCCGCCGACGACGAGGATCTGGGCCGGCGGGATGATCAGCGTGCGTCGTCGAATCAGAGTCTGCCAGGCGTTCGTGGCAGCCGTGACAGTGATCGGGCGATCGTCCTGCATCCCATTGCGCCGCACGACCCGCGTCAGTGCCGTCTCAAAGACGGGACCGCCTGCGCAGGCCGGCAACAGAGCCGCAACGCTGACCAGGGACATGAATGTAACAACAGCACGACGCACGGCAAAAACCCTCACGGGAAAATCGATCGGCTAGGGGTGAAACTATCTGCATGGTTTACCCCGGGCCGCCGAACCTGAAACCAAACACCGGTGGCGGTGTTCCGGCGGACGCTCTCCGGCGGCGACGCGAGACCTGAATTCTGGACAGCATGATGCGGTGTGTCATATACTGCCAATCGCTAACAAGAGCTTAACCGCGGGATAACCGAACGATGTGGCAGACGGGTGGGCAAGTGCCGATCCGACTCCATCCGAAACCCGCCCTGTAGGGTGGGATTCCATGTTTCGTCACGTTGTGGCCGGCCTGATGCTGGCCAGTTTGATCGCCTGTGGGGTGCCGATGTCCCATCCGAGTATGGCCCCGGTGCGGCTGCAGCCCGTGCGTGTGGCCAATACCCCGCTCCAGGGTGCCTACATGTGCATCGAACTGCGCCCGACGGCGGCGATGCAGGCAAAGGCCCGCGAGTTGCGGATGTCTTTGGGCTTTCTCGACATGACCCGGGCGATCCCGCCCCGGGCGCCCGAGGCCTTCCATGTCACGGTGGCTTACTTTAAGACGCTCAGCCCGGGCTCGGCCCAGAAACTCGCCGAGCGCTATCAGCACGCCGCCGTGCCCCTCAAGATCACGGGTTGGGGCGTCGCCCAGCAGCAGGCGGCCTATTTTACGGTGCAGGGCCTGCAGGATTGGAAGCCGACCATCCAGACCATCGTCCCGGACACGTGTGTGGGTGACGATCCGCACGTGACGTTTGGCGTCCACCCCGGCAAGCCCAAGGACGTACACGGCGTGCCCAAGCCCTTGCAGAATCACCTCGTCCCCATGGACGTCATCGGCGATGTCCACCTCAAGCAGGGTGACCGGATCGTCTGGTAAGGGCCAAATTGACGTTTTCGGCCCACTCTGTGCCGGCTGCGTGGATCTGCGTGGGCCGGCTGCCTAGGCGAAGGTCGGGTCGAGGTCGCAGGCCCGGTCATAGTGCCGCACAGCCGCCTCCATGTCGCCAAGGGCGTCGAAGCAGCCGGATGTGTCGCTGTGGAGCTGGGCGTCGCCGGGCGCCAGGGCGCAAGCTTGCATGAACAGGGGCTTGGCCAGTTCAGGACGGCCATTTGCCAAATGGTGTCGGGCGAATTCGTGATAGCCAGTGGCGTCTTCCGGTTGGCAGGCGATCACCTGGGCCATGGCGCCGACGGCGGCTTCGTCTTCACCGGTGGCCGCCAGCGCCAAACCCAAAGTCAGCCAGGTGGGTGCCGCGGCGGGATTTAGTTTGACTGCTCGCATCAGTGGCCGGATGGCCTCGAGCGGGCGCTTCAGCTCCACCAGGACGGTCCCCCATGCATGGTGGGCATCGTAAAGGGTCGGGGCCAGCCCGCAGGCTGTTTCCAGCGGTTCCAATGCTGCTGCCAACTGGCCGGAAAAAGCGAGGGCCTGGCCCAGCCAGACCAGGGTCAGGGCGTCATCGGGCTGCCGGATGCGGGCCTGGGCCAAGCGCTCTGCCGCCAGCGTCGGGTTGCCCAGTTGCAAGGCCACGATGCCGGCCAGTGCCCAGGCCTCGCTGCCGGTGGGCAGCGTCTGCAGGATGGCCTCATACAGTGTTTCGGCGGTGGGCCAGTCACCGGTTTCCAAGGCCATTCTGGCCTCAGTCAGGGGCGACGACAGCGACGCGTCCCCGGATAACGGGACCTGGGACGCAGGGGGGGAGACGAAGTCGGTCATGCAAACGGCCTTTAGCGGGTATCTGTTGGGATACGCCCTCACGGTAAACGATCCTGCGCCAGGCTAGCACGGCCGATCCCAGGCGTTGCGGGCGGCGATACCCGTCAAACCGACCATCGATCATGATTAACCGTTTGATAACGAAAGTCTTGCACTGCGTTAACCGATAACCCCCGAAGCGTCGGCAACGCCGTCTGCAGGTTTTTTGGGGAGGGTTGGAGTTATGACGGGTTTGCGCCAAATCGGTATCGCCACCACGTTGTTCGTCACGGTCATCGCCGGCTGTGCGACCCCGATCGGCCAGGCGGGTCTCGCCCCGACGATCTCGGCGATGTCCCAGCCGATCCAGCGGCTCAGCCCTGACCTTGCGCCGCCCGACGGCAAACGCCCGGTGACGATGTTCTCCTACATCGCCATGGACGACGGCCTGTCTTCTTTTGCCGAGCTTTACCTGAACGCCCTGGAGAGCACGGCCAATGCCCGGGTGAACACCCTCGCCTTTGCCGACCTGCAGGGTGGCGACAGCAGCTTCCTGTTCAAGATCCAGCCGGACCGGGATGGCCGCAAGATCAGCTCACAGCGCAGCTTCCTCAGCCCCACGCAAAAGGAGGTGGCCGCCAATGACCCGGCCGTCGTGGCCGCCACGGTCAACTGGGCCTTCAGCACTTACGAGAGCCCCTTCCGGGCGATGACGATGTTCGCCCATGGCGGCGGTTATCTTGGTCTGGGCACCGACGAGACCCAGCCCGGCAAAAAAGACCCCAAGCAGATCATGAGTGTCGCCGAGTTCGGCAATGCGCTGCGCACTGGCCTGAAGGGCCGCAAACTGCACGTGATGAACATGCTCTCCTGCCTGATGGGCAATGTGGAGTATGCCTATGAACTGAAGGACGTTTCCGAGGTGCTTATTGCCTCGGAGGACTCGATCATGGCCACCGACGACACGACGGCGAACTTCACGGCCGAATTCCAGCGTCAGTTGGGCGGCACGGACCTGGATGCCCGGGCCATCGGCAAACGCATGGCCATCTACGGCAATGCCAAAAGCGACAAGAGCGGTTACCTGACGATTTCCGCCATCGATCTGACGAAGATGGACGAGATCCGCCGCACGGTGAACGTTTTGTCCAACTCCCTGCTGCGGGCGATGCCGACCCGCAAGGCGGAAATCGTCAAGGCCTACGATGCGGTGCCCAAGCTGCAACTCGATGAGATGGGCCAGCGGGACCTGTGGAACTTTTGCAATCAGGTACAGTCCGTCTCCGACCCGGCGGTCCGCAACGCCGGCCTGGATGTCAAAACCTCCCTGCGCCAGGTGCTCCTGCATACCCGGGACAAAGAAGGCGCTGCCGCCAATGGTCTGAGCATCTGCATGCCCCCTCGGGCGGCGTTGGCCCAGCTGACCAAGCACCCGCTCTATGCCGCCACCCTGCAGAGCAAGTTCGCCAAGGCAACGGCGTGGGGCGACTTCATCGGCGCCATGGCCAAGTAACGTCAGCCGTTTCTTACGGCCTATCCCGGTCGCACCGACCAAGATAGGCCCTCCGCCCGCCGGCGTCTTGATCAGGAGAGTCCATGTCCGATTTGGCCATCAACCCAGGCACCACGCCCAGGCGTGACTCGGCCGCCGTCGTGCCCGTCAATGCGGCTGGGACGACCGCACGGCCGGATAGCGCCGCGACGATGGTCCGTCCCGCCCAGGCACCCGGGCCCGACCCGGCAGCCACGGCCAATGGGCCCGGTCCCGCCGCGCAACAGGACGTCCTGGCGGCGAGCGAACTGCCGGCCGGCGGCGCCATTCACCCGGTGCCCAAAACGCCGTTGAGCCTGGCCCCGAGTTCACCGGCGGAGCCCATGGCCAAGATGCCCAAACAGGACGACGGCGGCTGGAAGTTTCGCTTCTATATGGGCATGAACGACACGAAGTATCACAATTCCGCCGTCAAGATCCGCAGCCCGCAGCTCAATGTCGATATCAAGGACGTGGAGTGGCATGAGCGCAAGAGCGACTCGTATTACAACCCGTTGACCTGGGAGTCGGCCCAGAATGCCGTGCAATGGATCGACGAGCCCTCCAATACCTTTACCCTGATGGCCCAAAAGAACAAGAACGAGTTCATGGTCTCGATGTTCCACCCCAAGTACCTGCTCGAGTCCGGGCAGCAAAAGGAGGTGCACGGCACCGTGGAAGGCGTGCAGGTGGACGGTGTCCGCCCCTTGAACGGCCCTTTGAACGGTACGGATCGCCAACCCGGCGATATGGCGCTCCACGAGATGAAGAACACCCATCGCCAATTTGAGTTCGAGGTGGGCTACGGCCGGGAATTCACGCTGTTGCGCACGAACAACAACAGCTCGCTGATTTACCGCCCGGCGGTGTATGCGGGTGTCATGGCGGGACACGCCGTCAGTGGCTATGGCGACGCCTCGTGGGACGACACGTACAAGGTGCAGGGCGTCGTTGCCTCGGTGGGCAACAAGGTCGAATTCCGCTACAAGGACCGGATCTCGGTCATGGCCGAGTACAAAGTTTCCGGCGCCAAACTGCAACAGGGCGTCATGGGCGGCACGGCGACCTATGACATGGTCTACACCCCCCTGACGTTCGGTGTCGGGATCAAGCTCTTTGATCAGGACAATCACACGCGCAAGCGGCACTAAATTCGCCCAAAACGAGCCTTTGGCACCGGGTTCCCCGTGTTGGCCAAGCCCGTCGTCAAAGGCGAGGGCCAACACCCGCTGTATCGCGAGCTCACCGAGGCCATGCTCAAAGCCGATGATCTCGGTGACTCAAGCTTTGCCACCAAATTGGCCCGCTACGGTATCACCCAGGAGCAGCTGAGCGATGTGCTTTGGAACTTCGAGCAATTCCTGGTCGATCGCCAGGGTTAGGTCGTCGCCCGCTTCGCTCCCAGCGTGACGCCGGAAAACCCCAGCCTGATTGCCGCGATCGAGGCCGCCCTGGCAGCCTCGTAGCCCTAACCAGTGCGGCGCCCACCCCGGACCGACAGAGATTTGGTGTGGGCGTTGCTCATACCTGTTTAATCCAGCTCGCGCACGACCCGGCACGGATTGCCGGCGGCGAGGACATTGGCGGGGACGTCCCGGGTCACGACGCTGCCGGCCCCGATTGTCGTGTTGTCGCCGATGGTCACACCCGGACAGATGATGGCCCTGCCCCCGATCCAGACGTTGTTCCCGATCGTCACCGGTTTCGCCAATTCGGGCCCCTGGACTCGGATGTCCGCCGTCAACGGATGGGTGGCGGCATAGATATGGACGCCGGGACCACAGGCGACGTTGTTCCCGAGGCGCACAGCGGCACAATCGAGGATGACGCAGTCAAAGTTCATGTAGACGCCGTCTCCGAGGGAGATGTTGCTGCCATACTCGCAGCGAAACGGTGGCTCGATCTCAATGCGGGCGCCCACATGGCCGAACAGGTCCTGCAGCAGGCGTTGG
>JACMPN010000608.1 GCA_014377495.1 Candidatus Sericytochromatia bacterium | reverse complement strand
GCGGTCGTGCCGGCGCCGAAGGTGATCCTGCTCCCCTACGAGGGCAGCATCAAGGAGCTGACGTCCGACGATCACGGCGTGGCGCTGGTGGTCGTGTTCGGCCTGCCGCCGCTCTCCCATGCGGACGACGCCTTCCGGGCCGTCCAGGCCGCCCTGCAGATTCAAGAACGGCTGCAGGGCATGGGCCTGCGGCACGGCATCGGCATCGCCACGGGCCGGGCATTCTGCGGGGTCGTCGGCAACGAGCGGCGGCGCCAGCTGGCGATCATCGGGGATGCGATGATCCTGGCTGCCCGCCTGATGCAGACCTCGCCTGGATCGATCTGGTGCGATGAGACGACCTACCAGGCTACCCGGGGCCGGCTGGGCTTCACGCCGCTGGCGGCAGTCACCATCAAGGGTCGGACCGAGCCGTTGCCCGTCTACGTCCCCTTGGGCGTCCTGGCCAGCCGGCCGCATACGTCCAGGCTGGTCGGACGCCAGCATGAGCTGCAACGCCTGAGCCACCTGCTGGAGAGCCTGATCATCGGCCACCGGGGCAGCCTCTGCGTCATCGAAGGAGAGCCCGGCATCGGCAAGACCCGCATCATGCAGGCGTTCGCCGGCCTGGCCACGGCCCGTGGCGCGACCTGCCTGGCGGGCAACGCCGATCCTTACGACCAGATAGTGCCGTACCGCAGTTGGCGGCAGATCATCGCCCAGCTATTCAGCCTGGACATGACCCAAACCCCCGAGCGCCAGCGCCAGACCGTGATCGCCCGCCTGAGACCGCTGGGCGATCGGGAATCCCTGGCCCCGTTGTTGAACGCCGTACTGCCGTTGCACTTTCCGGAAAACGACCGCACCCAGCCGATGTCGGGCAAACTGCGCGGCGAGCAGTTGCGTGATCTGCTGATCGCCCTGTTGGAGCGTGAGGCCCAGTCACGGCCGCTGGTCCTCCTCCTGGAGGACCTGCACTGGATGGATGCGGCCTCCTGGGCACTTCTCGGCCACTATTGCCGCAATACGCCCTCTGCCATGATCCTGATGTCGATCCGCTTCCAGGGGGAGACGGGTCCCGTCGCATTCGTCCAGCTCCGCAACGAGCCCCGCTGCCAGCGCCTGCTGCTGGGGCCGCTGGCCGAGTCCGAGGTGGCTCAGCTGGCTGCCGATCAGCTCGGTGTGGCCGAGTTGCCACCGGCGGTGGCGCGGTTCATCTATCAACGGGCCGAAGGCCATCCATTGTTCAGCGAGGAGGTGGCCAACTCCCTGCGGGACGCCGGCCTGCTGGTCAACCGGGCCGGCCTCTGTCAGTGGCAGGGCAGTACGCTGGCGCTCGCCAACCTGGAAGTGCCGACGACCGTGGCCGGGGTGATCACGAATCGGGTCGACCGCCTGACGCCGTCCCAGCAGTTGACCCTCAAGGTCGCCTCCGTAATCGGCCGCCGATTCGGCTTCCGGCAGCTACAGGACATCTTTCCGATGACCGCCCAGCGAGAGCGCCTGCAGGAACATCTTGACGCCCTGCGCCGGGAAGACCTGATCGCCTACGGACCGTTCGCCGGTGAGGTGACTTTCCAGTTCAAACATGCGATCACCCATGACGTCGTCTATGGTCTGATGCTGTTCGAGCAGCGGCAGCAGCTGCATACGGCGACGGCCCTGTGGCTTGAGGCCCACCATGCCGATGACCTGGCAACGCACTATCCGGCGCTCGCCCATCATTGGGGCCGGGCCGGCGATTCCCTGAAAACCGTCCACTTCCTGGATCTGGCGGGTGAACAGGCCTTACAGCGGGGCGCCTCCACGGAAGCGGTTACGGCGTTCAGCGAAGCGAGCCGCCTGAGCCATCAGCTCGGTCTCCACCCTGCCCGGCAGCGGCAGGCCCATCGGGAGCGCCTGCTCGGCAGGGCGCATCTCGAATCCGGACACCTGCCGGAAGCCAGGCTGCATCTCGAGCAGGCCCTCGCCCTGATGGGACTCAGCGTGCCCCAGGGCCACGGCCGGTTGTTGCTCAGCCTGACGAGAGCGGCCTTCATCCAGCTCTGGCGTCAGGTCAGACCGGCCCGGCGGGCGCGCCGGGCAGACCGCCTTGCAGCGCTGACCGCCGCCCTGGGCGCCTATGAGGACCTGCGCGAAGTCTATTTGTTTTCCAACATGATGCCCCAGTTCCTCTACGTGGGCCTACAGGGCCTCAACGCGGCCGAACGCACCGGCCTGACGGGCGAGATGGCCCGGGCCTATGCCAGCGTCTGCGTGCAGGCAGCGCACATGGGCTTGCGGCGTCTGGCCCTCGGCTATGCGACCCGGGCCGCGGCACAGATGCGACTGGCCGACGATCCGTCCCGCAACCTGGCGGCCATGATCCTCCTGGGCAGCTTCCATATCTGCCGGGGCGACTGGGCCCTGGCCAAGCCGACCCTGGAAACGGCCCTGCACACCTCGCACCGGCTCGGTGACCGCAAACAGTGGGGCTACGGGATGGCATTGCTCGCCCTCGGCTATCGCCACCGGGGCGATGTCGCTCAAAGCATTGATCTCCTGCAACAATTGCTCGACATGGCCGTCAAACACCAAGACATCCAGCAACAGGCCCTTTGCCTGACGGGTCTGGCCCAGTCCCGGTTCCGGCTGGGCCAACTCGACGTGGCCCGGCAGTTGCTTGCCGAAGCGGATCCGTGTTTTGCCGCCAGTCACGATCAGCTCCACGCCCTGAACCACCGGGCCGTACGGGCGATTTTGCACCTGCGCGGGGGTGATTACGACCAGGCGCGCCGTCTGAGTGATGACCTCATCCGCGAGTTGCAGGCCAAGCCGGCCCGGATGATCGCCACCATCACCTGCCACCTGCTATTGGCCGAGATCAGCCTCAGCCTGTGGGAAACCGCCCCGCCCTCGACCCGGCCCGGCCGATACTCGGACGAAGAACGGGCCCAACTGGCGTGTGCCGGCCTTACCGCATACGCCCGGCTCTTTGCCCTGGCGCTGCCGGCCGCTTACATGTCCCGTGGGCAGTGCGACTGGCTCAAGGGACACCAGGCCCGGGCCCGTCAATGCTGGCAACTCGGCCTGGAAAGCGCCTTGCAGCTCAGTGCCACCTTCGATCAGGCCCGCCTGCACGAACAAATCGGTCGCCATCTGCCGGACCACGATCCCGCCCGCCAGGCCCATCTAGAACGCAGCCAGAGCCTCTTCCAGGAACTCGGACTGCCAAGTCCCGGCAGTGGCCAGCTTGGTCAGGGCTTCGCCGGGCCCATCCCTGCACCGCCCAATTAAAGGGGCACTGCGCGCAGCGGGCCCCGCCCGGAGCTGAGCGGATGGGCCCGCCGCGCTCCGGTACATACCGTGATCTGCGATGCGGGCGCCGGAAACAGGGCGGCTTATAATGGAAAACACCCATCCCCTTGATGCTCTGACGGAAACCCCTGTCCCACCATGGCGAAACCAGCCCCTCGACCCGTGCCTGTGCCCCAAAAACGCCGTTTCCGCCTGACGGGCCGCACCGTGCTCCGGATCGGCGTCCTGTCCTTGATCGGTGCAAGCGGGCTATTGGCAGGTCTCGACATGTTCGCACCGCCGACTGCGGAGATCCCGGCCAGTGAGGGGGCGGCCCTCCCGGCCACGGCGACGCCCTTGGGGCGACTCGCCACTTGGTCCCGTCCTGCACTGGGGACCCGGATCGACCAGCCTGAGTATGCCGAGGCGAGCAGTGGCAATCCCATCTCCGCCGTGGACGGCAAATTGAAATCGGCCTGGGAACCCCGCCCGAAACAGCCCGGCTGGCTCTCCCTGCAACTGGCCGATCACCACGGTCCCCGCCTGCTGCTCGTCTGGCAGGCCTTTGGACACCACTACCTGTACCGGCGGACCATCCCAAAAACCTATCGCCTCCTCGCCTCGGACGACAGCCCCGATGGGATCGGGGGGATGTGGCGTGTGCTGGAAACCGTTACCGAAAACCGGGTGCGGACCCGGGGCCACGTCGTGACGGCACCGGGGGCCAAATGGTTGCGCCTGCAGATCGACGGGAGCTGGACGGGGACGCCCAGCCTTACCGAGATCGTCGTCTATGACCTCAAAGGGGAAGGCCCGGCCGGGTGTTTTCTCGTCCTGGGTGACGGTATCAGCAATGCCAGCCTGACGCAGTTCACCTGGGAACCGGCCCGGGAATCGGCGGATCCTCAGCCAGTGCCCTTGTTCATCAATGGCGGAGCGAACGGGTTGACCGCAGGGCAGGGCCTGAAATTGCTGGGCCAGGCACTGGCGGTCACACCACCCCAGACCTACATCGGCATCGCCCTGGGCAGTACCGATGCCCTGACGGGGACGCCACTGCCGCAGTTCGAACGGCAGTTGCAGCAGATGGTCGATGCGATTCGCTTGAGCGGCCATCTGCCTTTGCTCGCCCGGCCACCCTGGAATCCGCAGATAAAGGACTACTTGGCCGTCATCGACCATGTCGCCACCGCAAATGGCTTGCCGGCAGGTCCGGATCTATACGGCTGGTTCCAAACGCACAGTGCGGACCTGGGCATGGACGGGTTCCATCCCACGCCCGCCGGTCAGGCGGCGATCCGACGGTTGTGGCATTTTTCGGTCCTGAAGACGATGAAGGGCAAGCCATAGCTGCAGTCGGGCCCCATCGGGCGGATCGCCAGATCTGTGCGCCTGGCCCAGGCAATCCCTGTCGCATGGGGCATGTTTGTGCAGGCCCCCCACGAAATCCCCCGTTACAGTGCCAACGTGCGTAAACTTCCGGAAGGGCAACACCGTCACATCACCTCAGCGTGTTGAAGCCGGCATCCGTGACCGCCGCTTTTTGCCCGACGAGCGCAGAAAATGGTGCCCGCAACGATGGACAACTTCTTCCGGCGGGTCACCGTCTCCGAAAGCACCTACGATGCCATCCGGAACGGTCGGGAAGCGCTGCGGCACCGTCTCGACCACTTGATCCGGGTCGCCGCCCAGTTCTATGTCGACGGCCGGGTGCCTCCGTCGGCCCGCATCCGCAGCCTCGACGAGGGCCTTTACAAGATCCGGGTGGATCACGCCCGGCGCATCCCCTTTTACTTTGCCCACGAAGCAGGTGATCTCGTCCTGCATTTCGGCGACATTGGCAGTCATGAGGCCGGGGTGGCGTGGCACCGGGTGATCCCGGACTGGGACCTCGGACAGTCCGTCACGGTCGATCGGGAGCCGGTCGAGATCGAATACACGGCAGATTTGGCGGGGGCGCATGCCGGGTGGATCAGCCGGATCTGGGACCCCCGTTGGGAAGAGCGGGCCCGCCGCAATCCCGATGCGCAGTTGGAACTGGAACCCGACAGTTTTCAGCAGCGACTGGCCGGCCTGCCGGGTCCGCTGCTGCTGCGGGGCGGGGCCGGCAGCGGCAAGACCACCGTCGCCATCTACCGCCTGCTGATGGGTCGGGCGGGCGCGACCCAAAGGCAGTTGTACGTCACTTACACCGACACCCTGCGCGAGTTTGCCGCCCGGCAATATGATGCCCTGGCCGAGCCGGGCCTGGAAAAACCCCTGTTCCGCTCCATTCCCGACCTGTGCCGCCAACTGGTCGGGCCGGAGCACAAGACGTTGTTTCCGGCGGGCAAGCGGATGACGGCAGCCCGATTCCGGGAACGGTTCTTCAACCGCAACAATCGCGTCGCCGGACGGGATCCAGAGCTCTTTTGGGAGGAAATCCAGGCGATCATCAAGGGCGATCCCCGGCTCCTGCAGGAACAGCGGTCGCACCTGAGCCGCAGTGAGTACCTTGATTGCCGCCACAGCATCGCCGCCGACCCCGAGGCGGTCTATCAGGTGTTCGAAGCCTACGCCCGCAGCGGTGACTGGGATGATCTCGACCTGTCACGGGCGGCGTATTGGCGGATCCGCCAAACCGGCTGTCCCGTCGAACGGTTCGACGAGGTCGTCGTCGACGAGGCGCAGGATCTGACCGGGTTTCAGATCGGCCTGATCCTGGCGTTGTGCAAGTCCCAGGCGGGGCTTTTCCTGGCCGGCGACACCCAACAGGCCATCCATCCCAGCCGGTTCGACTGGACCCGGTCGCGCGAAGTCATGTTCCTCCTCTGGAACCTACGTCTGCCGGCCGACCGGATTCTCACCCTGGAGACCAATTACCGGAATCAGCGGGCCGTCGTCGACGTCGCCAATGCCATCGCCCGCTGGCGGCGGGCGGCCTGGCAGGAAGAAGCCATCGAAGGCGATCCCCGCAAGGCGGGTCCGCCGATCCGCCTGCTGACCGCCACCGAACTGCCCCCGATCCCGGCGATCGATCACATTACGACCCGGCTCATGGTCATCGCCGCCGATGAAACCGCCAAACTGGAGCTCCAGTCCCGTTTCGGTCCGGGCCTTGTTTTCACCGTGCACGAAGCCAAAGGACTGGAACGGGAGTTCGTCATCGTCTGGCGACCTTTCGCAGCGGACCGGACCCGCTGGGACGTCGCCGATTACCAGAACGCCCGGTTCGTCGGCATCGTCAACCGGCTGAACGTCGCGCTGACCCGGGCTTCCAGCGCCCTGTTCATCGTCGACGAATACCTGCCGATCCATTGGCCGCCAGTGGCCGGCATGGTCAGCGCTGCGGAGACGGGGATGCCGGCCCGGATGGCGCTTCAAGCGGTTTTTGACGTGGCACCCGACACCGAGCCCTACATCCTGCAGCAAGCCAGGGAACTGGAGCGGACGGATCATCATGAGCAGGCCGCCGCACTGTTCACCCGGATCCGTCGCTGGCGGGATGCCGCCCGCTGCCATCTGGCCCTGGATCAGCCTCACGAGGCGGCCCTGTGTCTCGGCTGGGCTGGTGCAGCGATGGAGGCGGCGACCCTGCTTGCCGGCCGCCAGAGCTGGCGCGAGGCCTCCGTGTACTTTGCGCAGGCCGGCAATCACCGGCGGACGGCCGAGTGCCTGATGGCGATCAACGCCTTTGGCGAAGCCCTGCCGCACTGGCTCGCCGCCGGGCTTTCCGCCCCAGCAGCCCTCTGCCTTGAACACCTGCAGGACTGGGAAGGTGCCGCGATCCTTTACGCCCAGTTGGACAAACCACGGGACAGTGCCCGCTGCTTTGAGGCGTCAGAAAGCTGGGCCGGCGCAGAGGCTGCCTACACCCTGGCCGGAGACCCGCTGGCGGCCGCCACCTGTCTGGAGCGTGACGGTCAGGCCGTCGAAGCCGCCAGGCGTTACGAGGCCCTCAGCGACATCCGGCGGGCCGCCCGATGCCTGGAAACGGCGGGTTACGGCGACGAAGCCCTGGCCGTTTACCGGCGGGCTGAGAACTGGGACGAGGCTGGTCATCTGTTGGCCCGCCTTGGCCGGTTCAAGGAGGCGGCCCAGAATTACGTGCGGGCAGACGATCCCTACCTCGAAGCGGCCGCCATCTACCGGTCCGGAGCCCTGAGCCAGGCCGGCAGCCTGTTGGAACGCCTTGCCACGGAGGCGTTCGTCCAGGGCGCCGCCGTCGATCCGGCCCGCTCCGGCGCGGCCCTGTTGCAGACGTTTGCCGAACTGGAGACCCGTCCGGCCACGGACGGGGCCCGGACGTGGGGATCGACGGCATGGCTGGGAGCCGAGTGCTGCTATCAGGCGGCGATGGAACCCAAAGCGGCCGAGCGCTGTCAGCAACTGCACGACTGGGCCCGGCAGGGCGACTGGCTGGCCTTGGCTGACCATTTCAACGAGGCGGAACGGTTCGCCACGGCAGCCGCATTCCTGGAACGGGGGGAGTCCTGGGCCCGGGCCGCTGACTGTTGGGAGGCGGCCTGCCGTTTCGACCATGCCGCCGCCGCCTACACCCGTGCCGGCGATCTGATTGGCGCCGCTCGGTGCGCCCCTTTGGGATCGCTGTGGCAGACGAACCCGATCGGGGTCGCCCGGATCTACCGTGACGGCAACGACTGGGCCAGGGCCGCCCGGGCTTTCATGACCGTCAGCGCCTGGCAGGATGCGGCGATCGCCTGGTATCGCCTGGGTTTGGCCGGATTGGCGGACCATCTGGCCAAAATCGAGGACGGGAAGCTGTTCAGCCTGAAACTGGGGGATGCGTCCTCAGATCAGTGGCCAGCCCACTGGGATCAGAGCGTCGCCTGCTTTCGCCAATCCAAAGACAGCATGAGCGTCCGGCGGGTCGACCACCTCGCCCAACGGGCCCGCCAGATCAGCAAAACGCCCGACTGGCGCAAATTGGGCAAGGATGCCGGCATCTGAAGGTTTGGGTGGTGAGTCTCGGTACGACGGTTCTAGAATGGCGCTCAGTCAGCGGGGACACCGATTAACGCGAGGCATCGCCGGGTATGGATACAGTACACTCGTCATACTGCAGCTGGGTTGTGGCATTGAGTGGCCAAAGGAGTCTCCATGAGTGACGTTTCCCTTCGGGGTCCATCCGCAGCCATCATGAGCGCCGGCCCCGTGGCCCCGCCCGCCACGGCCACGCCCCCTCCGACAGCAGCCCCCACGCCACCGAGCGACCACGCTCCCGCCGTGCAGGACACCGCCCGGACTACGGAAGTGCGGACGGTGACCGGCAACGTCAAACAGGACTTCCAGACCCTGATGCCGGCCACCCGCGAAGCGTTTGCCGCCTTTGTCAATACCAATGCCAATCTGCCGGCAACCGCCGCGATCAGCACCGGTAGCAACTGGTCGATCCGGGTGGGTGACGAGGCGATCATCGTCAGCCACACGGACCTGACGGCCGCCCTCAAATCCGGCCGGATGAGTGGCGCCACCCCGTTCGCCCGATCACTCTTTGTGGCCGAACTGACGGCGTCGATCGAGTTGCCTGGACCCGCCAAGCGCGCCATCCTGAAGGCTTTTGCCACGGCCATCGACAGTGGCGTCCCGCCCAGTAGGGCCATGCAGGACGCACAGCACAACGCCATCCTTGCCGTCGACGTCGAGCGTTATTTGGGCGACAAGGAGGGGCTGGCCAGTGACATGCGGCAGATCGGCCAATTCACCCCGGCGGCGCAATCGGGCAGTTTTGCCTTTCTGAACCCCCTGGCATCCAAGCAAAAAGCCAAACAGATCAAGGACGGGCAAGCCACCCTCGACAAGGGCCTGATCGCCTTCACCAAAGCACTTGGCCAGGCCCACGAAAATGGCAATTACGGGGCGGCATTCGACGCCCTGCAAAACTTTTTCGAGACCAGCAGCCAGGTCACCCACGATCCCTATTGGAGCGGACGGCTCGAAACGCGGAGTCAGGCCATGTCGGCTCCGATACTGAAGGCGACTCAACCGATGGATCATTGGACCATCGGCCAGTCCCTAATGGTCGCTGCCAGCGAAGGGATGACGGCCCGCACGGCGCTGAAGAGCCTTGAACTGCCATTCATAACAAGAGAGCGTGCCGTCACAGGACAACATCCCGTCGACCTCAGCAACAAGGTGCAATCCACCAGCATCGGCGGCGAGCAGATCGAAGTCCACCGTAAAATGTGGTTAGGGAAACAAGGCGCGGCATCCGACAAAAACGCGGATTTCACCCAATACTTGACCGGAGAACAGAGCAACAAACACAGTGTCACCGGCGGACTGGTCACGACCGACCCCAACGGACGGCAAAATGTGGCCTTGCGGGCACAGGCATACGTCGACGCCAGCAATCCGCAGGGGCTGGTTCGCCCCTCAGGTGT
>JACMPN010000607.1 GCA_014377495.1 Candidatus Sericytochromatia bacterium | reverse complement strand
TGGGATCCGAGCCCTTGCGTACCCTCGCCAGTTGGCGGGGCAAGGACCGCGTCCATTTCGGGATGAACCTGATCCCCCGCAGCCTGGGCACCATCCGCCTGGGTGACACGGTCACGGTCAGCGGCTGATGCCTGATCCCCCGCGTATCCAGGGGAAGGCTTGAACGCCGCCTTGTGGCGGGTTGGGCGATGCCGTCGGACTGGCGCTGGGCATCGGCGGTGGCCCGCAGACCGGCGTGGGTATCGGCGAGCAGGCGACAAGCAAGGCCGCTGTGACGCCGCCGGCGATGACCTGGCGCAACCGGGTCTGGCCCGACCGGCTGCCAACCGCCGAATCGCAAAAGGGGCAGGTCGTTCCGCTGGCAAAGTAGTGCCGGGATCAATCAGGACAGTGATGCATGGCGGGAGCGACTCCGAAAAGGCTGATGATGACTGGATTCTTATGGGACATTTTACGTCATCGACTGAAGCGGGCGGGCGGATGTGCCGCAATTCCAGACCGACAGCCTGACTGAAACCGACGGATGAGCGGGCAAAGGATTCGCCGTGGCAGGTCGCCGGTCGCATCCTCGGCGGCGACCGCCGGCCACAGTGGGGCAGTTGGTGGCGCTGAACGCCGGGGTGCGGGACTACAGGGCCTCAAAGGTGTCGCTTGTCTCATCATCTCACCTGACGAAATGAACCGGCACATCGGGACGGTCATCATCGCCCCGATGACATCACAGGGTCGAGACTACCCCCGTGTCCCGGACAGCACGGTGGCGACAGCGGCCACGCTCAACGTCCCCCTGGCGCTCGCATTCGGGGCGAACCGGGCCCAGGTTTCGCCGGTTGATCGAGGGTTGGTCGTACACCAGTTATAAACCTGACTGCCAGGATGCGAGCTACAGCGACCGCTTGCGCTGGTGTATTGCAAGACGGTAATATTTTGCTTGTTCCCTGATCCGTATCCAAATGGCGGCCAGGCGCGCTTCCAGAAGCGCCCACGGTCACCGTTTCCGCTTGCCAATGAATGGAATTAAATCATGCCGAGTTGGTCCAGTACACGCTTCGTCAGTTCCGTCCTCCTGTCGCTCGCCCTCGTGGGTTGCCAGCCAGCCGCGTTACTCCCCCAGGTCGGCGGCGGGGACATCACCCCGGGATCCACCACTCCGCAGGCCAATCTCAACGTCACGCCGACGGAAGTGCCGACTGCGGCAGGTGACGATCTGTCTGACGACCAGATCCAGGCCAACTATGCCGACCAGTTCAAACCCGTCTCGGTCACAGTGTCCTTTCCGGCAGAGGCATACGCCAATCTGCAGACCGAACTTGCCGGCGGCTTTGGCGTGCTGGGCACGGCCGACGGTGTGCTGACCCCGGAGAAGCTGGACAATCTCGATCTCCGGCTGGACGGTGCCATGGTCGACCCCGATCGCGTCGACTACACGACGGCGGCTATCGGTACCGACGGGACCGTGACGACGACGATGACCGTCTACGAACTCACCCCCGAAGAACTCGATGCCATCGCCGAGGCGGAAGGCAACGCCCGGGTCGATGCCGATGTGGCACTGCAAGCGGACAGCGCCAACGGCACCTTTGCCACGACCGCCGTGTCGGTGCCGCAGAGCACGGTCGATGCCCGCAAGGCGACGACCGTCGCCCAAACGAAACAGGCGTTTCAGGCCAACGCCCGGCAACGGCCGTCCGTCACACGGACCCCCGCCAAACCGACGGGAACGGGCGCACCCACTCCAACCGCCGCTCAGGTCCGCAGCCAACAGACCAAGCTGTCGGCAACAGCCCAGGCTGACCGCCTGGCGACGCTGAAGCAGGGGGCCCAGTTGCAGGCCCGGCACAAGAGCTCCGTGTTCCACCTGAAGGAGTTGAACAAGCAGCTCGCGGCGGCCACGACACCGCTTTCCAAGAGCCTCATCAGCAGCCAGGTGAAAAACCTGAGCACGGCGCTGGCGGGCGCCAAGAAGGCCATCGTACAGTTTGATCAGCAACAAAAGACCACACCCCGGGCTCCCGTCACCGCCGCCCAGAAGCTGGCCAAGACGACCCAAACGCTGACCGTCCAGACACCGAACCAAAAGGTCCAGTTGCTGGCGCTCGTGCCGCGGCCCGCCAGCGGCTCGGCCGCACCCAAACTCATCCCCGTCAACATCACCACGACCGCCATCTCTCTGCTCACCAACGAACTGGTAAAACGCGGACAGGCGAACACGCCACCTAACCCGGGGTTGGTCAAGCTCGTGGAGGAGGGCCTGCGGAAGGGCGTAGGCAGCAAGGAAAATTCACCCCTGTTCAACAGGGGGTCCGTGGTCTCCGTGCTGGGCATCGCGGGCGAGGCCGCCGTGAAAGGCACCCCGGCCGCGACCGTGTCGGCACAACTCAATCCTGTGACGTTCACCGGCGACAGCGGCGGCGGCGGTGGGGCGGTGGCGGTACCCGGCCCGACGATCGCGACGATCGCGCCGGTGCGGGGCACGGCCAGTACCGCCATCACGATCACCGGAACGAACTTCCGGGCCGGCGCCACTGTCACTGTCGGCGGGACACCGGCCACGTCGGTGATCGTCGTCAGCCTCACCTCGATCACCTGCAACGCCCCCGTCGGGCTGACCCGCGGGGCCAAGAACGTGGTCGTCACGAACATGGATGCCACCACGATCACCTCAGCCGGGGGCTTCACCTGGACCGCACCCCTCAGCAACGTGATCTCGAGCGTCGCCGGCAACCAGTCTTTGGCTTTGGTCGACGGGGTGGGGGCGGCCGCCCGGTTCATGGTCACGGCCGGCATCACCTCCAACGCCGCCGGTACCGTTCTGTACCTCGTGGACCAGGCTGCGGCGGTCCGCAAGATGGTCATCTTGTCGTCGACGGTCACGACGATCGCCGGCAACACGATCCTCGGCACCACGGACGGCACCGGGGCGGCAGCCCGCTTCCAGCGGCCGTGGGCCGTCGTGGTGGATCCGACCGAGACGTTCCTGTACGTGACGGACACGGATGCCCACCGTATCCGCAAGGTGGAGATCGCCACCGGTGTCGTCACGACGATCGCCGGCAACACGCTGGGGCATGCTGATGGCACCGGCACCGGAGCCCTGTCCAACTTCCCGGTGGGCTTGGCCATGAACGCCGCCGGCACCGAGTTGTACATCGCCTGCAGAGGCAACCACACGATCCGCAAGATGGTCCTGGCCACGAATGTCGTGTCGACCATCGCCGGTGCTGCCGGCACGCTTGGTACCACCGATGCCGTCGGCACTGCCGCCCGCTTCGCCGAGCCCTACGGTCTGGCGCTTGATCCCACCGGCACCACCATGTACATCGCCGACCGGCTCAACAACCGGATCCGCAAGATGGACATGGGCACTAACGCGGTCACGACGGTATGCGGCGACGGCACCCGGGCCTGGCTCGACGGCATCGGCATCGCGGCTCGGACCAGTCAGCCGTGGTCACTGGCCATCGATCCGTTCGGCGGATACCTCTATGTCTGCGGTCAGGATAACGCACTGCAGCGGATCGACCTCGCCAACAACCAGGCGACCAAGATCGCAGGAGGCGCCGCCGGTATGGTCGACGGCACCGGCCTGGCCACCCAAATGGGCGAGGCGAATGGCATTGCCATCCTGCCAAATGGCGGTTCGGCCTACTTCGGCGACAACAACCTCATCCGCCGGGTCCAGTAGCCCCCGATCCACGTCGCATGGCACCGGGCCCCCTGAACGGGGGCCTGGTGCCGTTTGGGGCTCGTACGGCGGATTACGCCGATCACCTGAACCGCCCTTCGTCCCGATGCATGCCGGCCACCCGAAGCGGAAGCGCTTCCTGCAGGCTCTGCCGTGCCGACGCTCTGGCTATGGGGCGAGTGTTGCGGCCATGCTGGAGCAGGGGTGCATCGTCCTGGACCAACTGCGTACCGTCGACAAAAACCGCCGGCTCAAGTCATTGGGCACGATCGATCCGACGACAACCGAGCATGTGATCGAAACGCTGCAGAACCTGTTTGCCTGGTGACCGGCATCTTCGATTGCGGGAGAATGGTCGATGATGCGTCTCTTGAGCCTGCACTACTATCCGGACACGGCGGAGTGCCTCGACCCGATGGGCCGGGCGACGGACACCCCGGACATCCTGCTGGTGCCCTTCGATCACGGCCTGTTCGGGCTGATCACCGAAAATCGGCCCCGGCAGGCATCGGGACCCACGAGTCGGAAGGGCCTGTCCGTCAGGGGTTGCAGGAATCGCAGCGCCCCGGATCGGCCTTGGTGGCGCCATCCGGATACAATCGGACTTCTTCCATCCCGCAGCCCCGGCACCGGAAGCGGGCTGACAAGGGCTGGCGGGTTGCCCGGGCGCACCAGGCACAGGGCAATCCGGGGACGATTTCCACCACGACGTAGCCGGGACGCCGGCAGGTGGGACAGAGCGCCTGCATCACCCGCAGCAGATCCCGCGTCGCCTCGCCGATGGCGGCCATGCGGGTGGGATTGAGATGCGCCCGCATGTCCGTTTCGACGAGGATCCGGCCGTCACCGGCTTGGGCCAGCGCCTGGCGGATCACGGCCTCGTAGGAGGCGGCATCCGCGACCCCCTTGGCTGCGACCGCCGAGTCGGCCTTGGCGCCGCTGCGGACGACCAGTCCGTGGGACGGGAAACCCACCCGGTCCGCAAAAGCCTGCGCCTCCGCCCAAGTGGCGACTACCGCCTGATCACAGTTGGTCTTGGTGGTCAGGACCTGCCCGACGAGCTCCACGCCGTGGTACGGGTCGAGCAGCACGACCAGCTCCCGGCCGCTCACCATCCAGGGCACCTGGGGATGGGGCCCAAACGAGCCCTCACTGGCAATCGCCAGATCGGCAGCGGTGAGGGCCAGGGCGGCACGGGCCTTAGCTCGCGCCGCCTCCAGCTGGTTGCCCCTGCGGTCCACCTCCAGCGTAAAGGTGCCGAACCGGTCTGTGTCCATCCCGACCACCGGGAACGTGCGCAATCCGGTGGCCTGCTCGAGCAGAGGTCCGATCACCGCTTCCTTGCCGTGCATCGTGGCGATGACCGCCCGCCGTCCGGCAAAGAAGTCGACCTGCGTCGCTTCGGCCACCTCCCTACTCGCCTTGGGCCTTGCTGTAGCAGGCAGTGCCGTCCGCCTGGCAGAGCTTTTCCAGGTGCATCCAGCGGTAGTGCCGGCCGACCTCCGCCACGAGGGCGAGCACGTCATCGTCCGTTACAGGGCCCTGGGCGATGTAGCGGACGCGATGCCAGTTCACCAGCCGGATGTCGGGAACCGGGCCGGGATAGATTTTGGTGCCCCGGTTGGAGATGAGGCGGAGGACAAAGGGTCCGATCGCCTCGGGCAGCTGCGGCACGCCTTCGCATTCCACGAAGACGTCCACGCCGTCGAGCACCCACGCCGTGGAGGGCGTCACCGGGGCAGCCGGGGCGGCCGGGATCCTGGCCTGGGGACCGGAGGCCGCGGCATCGATGGCGTCCGGCAGATGGGAGATGATCGCCTGGACAAAGGCGCTGGTGCTGGCGGATCCGCCCAGGCCCCGAATGACGATCCCGGCGGCCAGAGTGGCGGTCAGGGCCGCCTCGATGCGCCCGGCATCCCCATGTTGGCCCAGGTGGCGCAGCATCTGGGTGGCCGAGAGCAGCAACGCCGTCGGGTTCGCCAGGCCCATGCCGGCGATGTCCGGCGCCGTGCCGTGGACAGCCTCGAAGACGGCGATGTCCTCGCCGATGTTGCCCGCCGGCGCCACGCCGAGACCACCGACCAGCCCTGCCGCCAGGTCCGACAGGATATCTCCGTACAGGTTGGGCATCACCAGCACGTCAAAGCGTTCCGGTGCAGTGACGAGCTGCATGCAGACGGCATCGACCAAAGCAGAGTCCGAGGCGATGTCCGGGTAATCGGCGGCGACTTCCTGGAAGCAGGTCAGAAAGAGGCCGTCCGTCAGTTTATGGATGTTGGCCTTGTGCACGCAGGTCACGCGCCGGCGTCCCCAGGCCCGGGCCAGTTCGAACGCATACCGGGCGATGGCCAGCGATCCCTGCCGCGTGATCACCTTCAGGCATTGGGCGACGTCCGGGGTCTGCATGTGCTCGATGCCGCCGTAGGTATCCTCGACGTTCTCGCGGACGATGACCAGGTCCACGTTCGCAAAACGCGTGGTCACACCCGGCAGCGACTTGACCGGCCGGACGTTGGCGTACAGCTCCAGGGCCTTGCGGATGGTGACGTTGACGCTTTTGTGCCCGCCCCCGACCGGGGTGGCCGTCGGCCCCTTCAGGGCCACCTTGTGCCGCCGGATGGCCGACAGCGTGGCGTCCGGCAGGCCGTTCGGGGCCCAGTCGATGCAGCCGAGACCAGCAGACTGCTCGTCCCAGGCGATCGGGGCGCCGGCCGCAGCGAGGACGTCCCTTACGGCGGCGGCGATTTCGGGGCCGTTGCCGTCCCCCGGGATCCAGGCCCCTGTGGTCGTGGCGGTGACGGTGGCGGTGTGGTGCGTTGTCATGGAGAGCCCCTTTCCCGGCTGGCGGGGATCATGGTGCGGATCGCCAGCCAACGTGAGCAAGGCGGCCGCAAACCAAGTGCTTGGTGAGCAGCATATATGGATGTGTGACTATGATGATCGGGAAACCCCGCAGCGTCCACTATGCGTGTCCCGCGGCCTGTCTCCGGCGGGCAGTGCGTGGGCAACGGGCAGGATGGTGGGGAGAGCGAGGACGGTCATGGCCTATCGCAAGCTCGCAGCCAGGGAGTTGGGCATCCTGCAGGAATTAGAACTCCTGCAGGAAGGCCAGGCGGAAGTGCCAGAGCGGGGCACCGGCCGTCGAAAGCCGGTTCAGCATCTGCACGGTACCTTCCACAAAGGTGCGGGGCAGGAGCCGTCCTGTCACCGAGACCTCGTGGGCGACGACGTCCGTGCCGCCGATGATGTCCTCGGCAAAGGCACTGATCGTTGAATCGCTTTCCAGGTACTTGAACCGGTAGACGCCCATTACCCCGCCGGGATCCTTGACGCTGCCGATAAAGGCACCCAGGCGCAGGCCCCGGTTCTGGTCCGGAGACGCCATATTGATCACGTGGTCGGCCGTCAGCCGCAGGGGCACATCCGGAAAGACGTCGATCGAGGCCCGGGCAAACACGTTCAGCAGGTTGAAGTCGTTGAGCAGCCGGGTCCCCGAGGCATCGAGGCGGTTGCGCAGGGCCAAAGTAGGACGTGCCCCAAGGCTCAGGTTGGGCGTGGCCATCGCCTGGGCGTTGATGAAGTCGTAATAGCCCACGGAGCCATCCAGCTTCAGCCAGGGCGTCGCCTGCTGGGACAGGCTGAGTTTGCCACCGATGGCATAGGCACCCGAGTCGGAGCCGTTGGCGGCCATGACCAGCTCACCGACATCGACGTTGGCCTTCATGCTGGCCGGCAGCCACTGATCCAGCGACAGGGACTGGAGCAACCCCTGGGGCTGCACGTCGTTGTCCCAGAGCAGCTCGGAGTTGGCGAAGGGGTCACTGAACTTGCCGGCGGTCAGGGTGAACGGCTGGACAGGGCGCCAGCTCAGGTTGTACCGGTCGAGGGCGATGGGAGTCTTGCCCCAAAAGGCGCCGAAGGGCACCCAGCTCTGGTTCGGCAGGTCGGTCGCCCCGGTGACCAGCCGCACTTCATAACGGAAGGGACCGGGCTGGCGGGACTGGATGCCGAGCCGCAGCCGGGTCTGGGGCAGATTGGCGATGGCGGGGGCGGCAAAGGTGGAGGCGAACTGGTAGCGGACACCCAAAGAACCGTTGAACGACGGGGCCAACGCCCGGTCCAGCTGCTGGAGCAGGGAACCCTGGCGGTCGAGCTCGGAATCATGGCGGTCGGAAAAATCCTGCAATTCCTGCAGGCGATCGGCCATGCTGAGCGGCACTTCGGCATTGGCCACGACGGCCGGCGCGTCCGAGGCTTGGGCCACGGTGTCAGAGGCGCCGGCCGCCGGGACATTCCCGGCAGGGCTGGCGAACACGGGCAATGGCAGGAGCAGGGCGGCGGTCAGGGCGGCGGTGAAACGGCGGATGTGGGTCAATTGGGCTTACTTCCAGATATCGTCGGGATCGCCATCGGCCATACCGGCTGAGGCGTCCTGATTGAGGGGCTGCAGGAGGATCTCCGAGGCTTTCAGCTTGCCCCAGTTGAACGGCGTGGGGGCATCCGGGGCGGCACCCTTGCGGACGTCGGTCCACTGTCCGGCGGTCAGTTTCACCACGTCGCCCACGTCACCTTTCACGTTGACGTGACCTTCCAGGCAGGTGACGTGGGTGCCTTCCTGGTTGTCGACGCTGACGAGCAGCTCGGTCCCCATGACACTGGCCACGGCGCCGGGCGTCTCGATATGGATCGGTGCATGCTGCTTGGTCACCTTGAACCAGAGCTTGCCGAGGAGCAGGCGGCCAAAAGACTGAGGCTTGCCGGCGAGGCGCAGTTGGCTGTGGGCAGCCAGGCGGGTGATCGTCCCGTCGAGGAAGGCGATCTCGGCCCGGGCATTGCGGCCAGTGCGCAGAGCGTCACCCGGAGCATAGAGCCGGCGGACCCGGCCGGGCGCCCACTGGGACCCGCCAGCCGTGCGGGCCTGGACGACGCCCTCGGTGGCGACGAGCGTGCCACTGCCGGGTGCGGCGGCCACGCCGGGCAAGCCGGTCAGGCAAGCGGCGACGGCAAGGACTGCAAGCATGGAACGACGCATGGCAACCTCCAAGGTGATGATCCGGGGATGCCCCATGCTAGCGGACCAAGCGGGTCTGGGTCTATGCAAATCGTTCGCAGCACGCTTGGCGGATGGCAAAGCCCGCACACGTCCGGAAGACCGCTCCCGGTTGCGCCCGAAATGCGGCATCCGGCTCCGCACGCTGCGACGGGTGGTGTTGGAGAGTTTCAGCGATACGCCCTCTTGACGGTGCGATACTGGCACAATCATCTACAAAAAGGGCTTCACCCCATGATTGTCGACAAATTCATCGTCATGCCTGTGCCTCTGCCGTCGTCCGCTCATGCCGTGCTGGACTGCCTGGTTCTGGCGCTTGGCAGGAAACACCCATTGAAGGATCTGCTTTTCCGTAGAGTCCGGGATCAGCAGACCTTGCAGCAGATTGGCGCAGCCCATGGCATCTGCGGCGAACGGGTACGGCAGACTTTGGTTCGTTTCTGGTATGAAAAACTCACATGTCCACCACTGCAGCCATTCTGGAACGCTTGTCAGGACATGACGGGAGCGTCACTGGTTGATGCGGCCAGCGTGCAGGATCGTTTGTCACCGCAATTTGGCTGGCCGCCTCGCAGCGGTGATGACCCCGACGAGACCACGGCGATCGCCATTCTGTTTGCCCATGCCACGGGTGCAAAGATCCGTCGAGACCTTGATCAGTATCTGCTGGTGCCCAAGCACGGGGTCGGCGCCCAGTGATGACCGCTGCGCCGCATGGCACATTCCGCTGTGGTCCAAACCCCACCAGGAAATCCACGTCACTGCGCGACGCATCGAAGTCGGGAGTCAGGGCCGAACCAAACAAGGCAAGGCGCTACACGCGATAACGTCGGCAGAGACCAACAATCGCAGTCAGAATCGCCTCCGAGAGCACCAGCATCACGTCCCCCTAGGCCTGTCCCGGCTTTTGCTCATTAACGTACGGCATAGCGGATCAACGATCAACGGGCCGTGTTGCCCCGGGGCAGTGGTCAGGCACAGGGAGAGGATGGCAGCCGAAGGTCATGGGGCCGACTGGCTGTTTTGTACCGGCGGAAAAGCACCACAAATCCAGCGCGACACCGGCGCTTTCCGTCGGTCTTGACGGAAAGCGCCGGTGCTACATCCGATTGCTGACTGACTAGCGCGTCGGCGGGGCATCCCGACGGGACTTGGCAGGCCGGTCGGCGCTGGTCTTGATCGGCTTGTCGCCCTTGGGGCCATCGGCTCTGGCTTGGTCGTCCTTGACGTTGTTCCCCTTCAGACCACCGGCTTTGGCGTTGTCCCCCTTTGGACCGTCGGCTTTGGCTTGGTCCCCCTTTGGACCGTCGGCTTTGGCTTGGTCCCCCTTTGGACCGTCGACTTTGGCTTGGTCGCCCTTGGCACCGTCGGCTTTGACTTGGTCGCCCTTGGCACCGTCAGCTTTGGGATGCTTGTTCGGGCACAGGCCCTCCTTGCCGGCATCACCCGCCGCCGGGCGGGGCTTCGCCTGCTTGTCGCCCTTCGGGGCCTTCTGGTCCTCGCCCGTCATCGGGGCGGCGGCATTAGCCTGGACGGTGAAGGCCGTGGCCTGATTCTGGCTCATGGCCCCGGGAATCGGTTGGGGCAGGTTGGCACAGCCCGTCATCAGACCCAGGATCCCGGTGGCGATGGCGATGGTGATCCGCATGGTGTTGCTCCTCTTTCACATTCTGGAGATGAACGGCAGCCCGGCCAACTCAGCGAGAGTTCCGTGGCTTTGCGTCCCCACCTCACGATGGGTTTGCCTTTTGGAGATCCGGCAGCGATTGCCGCTCCCCATGTGCTTTATCATGCCACTGCAGGAGCGAATCAGTCTGTTAACTGCGTTTCGCTGAAACTGTGTTTGTAATCAGCTTTTTGGCGTACGCCAGAGCACATACCGGCCCTGAAGCCTGTCAGACAGGCGTTCAGAACTCTTGCAGGAAGGCCAGGCGGAAGTGCCAGAGCGGCGCACCGGCCGTCGACAGGCGGTTCGGCTCAACGAGACCTCGTGGGCGACGACGTCCGTGCCGCCGATGATGTCCTCGGCAAAGGCACTGATCGTTGAATCGCTTTCCAGGCACTTGAACCGGCAGACGCCCATCACCCCGCCGGGATCCTTGATGCTGCCGATAAAGGGACCCAGACGCAGCCCCGGTTCTGGTCCGGGGACGCCGCCTGGAGCCCATGAAGGCCGTGGCTGGGACGATCAAGCGGCTCAGGGATGGCATCCTCCGCTTCATCCGCTCCAGGATCACGACCGGCAAGCCCGAAGGGATCAATCGCAGGATCAAAGCTGCAGCACGGCGGACGTTTGGTTTCAAGTCCTTCGAATACTACCGGACGATCATCTACTTGATCGCCGCCAAGCTCGCACTGCCGGTGTCAGCATGAGCAACGCCTATCCCGCCACCTGCCCCAGAGCCACCCTCAACTCACATGAGTCTGCCCATGTCAACTTACCCACAGGATTCCGTATAGAGCCGCAAAATGCCTTGTTGCCCGGCGCTCAATGTGACGGAAGGAACAAATGCACCGTCGTGCCGTCTGAACGTCAGCGCCCCCAAGGCAAAATTGCCTGTGAAGCGCCTCATGGAGATAAAATGCGATTATCAACCGTTGGCTTGCAGTCACTCGTGGCCTTGGTCGTGGCCTTGGTTACGGGCTGTGTCGGCAGTATCAGCAATCCGGTGCCTTCACCGACCGCCACGCCACGGGCGGGCGACCCTAATCCAGCCAACCCACTCGTCTTCCCGTCGCCAAGGCCGAGTGTGACCCTGACCCCCGCCACAGCCTGCACTGGAGAAACGCTGACCCTTCAGGCGACCTCAGTGCCGGCCAACGCCGTCATCGAAATCTGGGTCAAGGGACTGACTGCCGGCGGGTGGAAGGTCGGCAACCCGCCACATCCCAGCGAAGCAGGGGCCCTGAAGCTCGGAAGTGCGATGGCGGATGCTTCAGGCGTCCTCCGGTTTGCGATTACCTTCACCGAAACAATTGCGGCCCGGTTCGAGCCGACGGCGCAGACATACTACGAAATCTGGCTGCTGTATCCCTCGGTCGACGGCAAGACAGCGATCCTTCCGACCGCCGCCACGTTCCGTCGCTCGTGCGGGCCGTAATCGCAAACTGTGACAAAGCTATGACTGGCCAAGCGCCGCTGACCGCTTGTCGCCGGGCGGCCACACGCCTACATTGGCCATATGACTGAAACGACCGCCCCGGCGGCCACGCCGCCGCAGCCCCCGTCCGGGTCAAACCCCGCCTGCGGGGCGTGTCCCACGAAGTCGCCGCCGGCGTGGCCGCCGGGGCCGGGGCCGTGCTCGTGGCGATCGCCAAGCCCCCCCAGGCCACCATCGCCGCCGCCATCGACGCCGTCAGCCTGGTAGCCATGTTCGTGATCAGTGCCGTCTACCACCGGCCGACGTAGACTCCGGCGAAACGCCAACTGTGGCGCCGTCTGGACCACGCCGCCATTTTCCTGCTCATCGGTGGCTCCCTGACGCCGATCGCCGTCTTGGCGCTCGGTGACGCCGGCGTCACCCTGATGTGGCGGGTGTGGCTGGGAGCGCTCGTGGGGATCATGCAGGCGATCTTCTGGGTCAAAGCGCCCAAGGTCCTGGTCACCGGCATCTATCTGGGCCTGAGCTGGACGGCAGCGCCGTTTCTGCCCCAATTCTCCGACACGCTCGGCATGGGCGGGGTCTGGCTGTTTCTCGGCGGTGCAGCCTGCTATACCGTGGGCGCCGATATCTACGCCCTGAAATGGCCGGATCCGGTCCCGGCCACCTTCGGGTACCACGAGATTTTCCACGGGCTCGTCATCGTCGCCTGCGTCTGCCACTTCACCCTGATTTTGCACCTGGTGAAAGGCACCTTCGCCGGCTGAATGCGGCTTAGCGGTTCGTCACCTTGGTGATGATCTCGGCCACTTCGGCGGCGCCCTTGGCGTAGAGGGCTGCCTCTTCAGGAGCCAGGTGATGGAGCAGCTTCAGAAACTCGCCAGCATGGACTAGCTCTTCGTCGGCAATGTCCCGCAAAACCGCTTCGGCAACCGGATTATCGATCGATTCCGCCAGCTGGATATAGTTCTGCACCGCTTCGTACTCGGCAGCCACCATAAAGCGGATAGCCCGCACGAGTTCCTCGTGGGTAAGCTTGCGGTCGTGAGCGAGACCAGCGAATGGTGAGCCAAATTCAGGCATGAATGGAATCCTCCCCGGGCGGCCGGGATCGTCTCGCCGCTTGGTCGGTTTATCATAACCGCCATTACAGCCCCGTGCGGCCATATCCTCGCTGCGTGAGCGGGCGAACCGGTCGAGGGGATTCATCGGTATCGAGCGGCAATAGGCCGTTTTCCTGGCGAAACCGGTTCGTCGCTGCAAAAATGGCGGCCTCGGCATCCCGCATCTGCGAGGCCACCGTCATCACGATCGGAGGCCGGGGGCGGGCGACCTCCCGGTGCGGTCTGGCGGCAAAGCATCCGGCCATGAACATTCCCGCCGTCACGATGACCGCAGCCGCGACGGCGGCGGCGGCAACATGACGGTCCCCGGCGTCGTTGCGCATCTCCGCAACCAGCGAATCCGCAACGTCGACCATGGCCGTGGGAAACGCCGCAGCCATGGCAGTCGTCATCAACAGGCTGCCGTCACGGTCGAGATGGCCCATGCGGATCAGGTTATGCGTGGCCTCGTCCAGGATGCGCTCGGAAGGTAGCCCCTTTCGTCGTTTCTCAGCCAACGCACCCATAACTTTGAGGAAATCCCCGCATGATGTTTCGCTCAAGCCTTTCACGTCCCATCTTGATCTTGCTCGGCGTGCTCACTGCGGCGGCAGCCTGTACCCCGACTCCTCCGGGGAGCGCCGTCGGTGACGGCGTCGACAAGTCGAACGCCCCGAGCGGTGCCAAGGCGGCCAGCCGGCCGCCCAAAGCCGGAGACAACTACGAAATCGTCGTCTCGCAAGGCAACTCGGACAGGCGGACGACCAAATTTGAGTTCGTCGACCTGGAGAATCCGTCTTTTGCCACCAAGCAGACATTGCCAGCCGCTGCGACTGAGTCGCTCGTGCCCTTGGCCGTTGGCGATACATTCAGCAGTGCCGAAGCGGCAGTCACGTTCAAGCAACGCCTAGACATCGTCACCAAGGCGGATTTGCAAACCTTCATGGCGACGGAGTGGCGGCCGTACAGCACAGGCAACAGCAGTGGTGAAAGTTCCAAGGCGAAAGAACTGAAGCAATTGCGCAAGAAACACGGCTTGGCGCCGCAGAAATTCTATGTACGCTACAAGGCGTCGGGACTTTCTTTGAAAGAATTTGTCGCCCTGCTGGATCTGGTGAACAGGCGCGCCCCGAGCGAAAAGCCTGCCACGGCAGCGGCATGCTTCGACTTCCTGGATGCTTGTGATGTCGATACCGCTCAGTTCATGACCGCATTTGGCGGCGACTTGATTCGGATCGGTGGATTCTTTGACAAAATGAAAGCTAAAAGCCTGAAATTTTCCGATATGGCGGCGCGTTATGTTGGTCCACCCGATTATTTCAGTAGCTTCTCCTCGGGATTTACCACAAAACGAGACGGCCTGCATGGCGGGCGCAACTTTATTGCCCCCCAAGGGACTGAGATCGCCATTGAAACGCCGAGCGCAACGGAAATTGATCAAACTGCCGATCATCGAATCCCCTCGCCCTGCCGTGGCCAACTTGGTATCTATAATTTTTCACAGTGCGAAACATCAATCTCGGGAATTAATACATGCAACGCGTCCGACACCGCGACCCAGGCCCCTTCTCTGGGCGACGAAAAATATACTCCTGGAACCGCATTCGCGAGCGCCGACATGGTAGAGGTGAAATTTACAGACTGAATTGGCATTGAAGACACGAAATACCGCCTCTAACTGGTTGAATTTTACGATACAAAGTTCATATCGCCCAGCATCTTGCCGCAATATTCCTTTCCGGGATCTTATTTGTGGGGCATCACGACCAATTTCTACGAGCGGACCTTTACTGGCGGTGTGCTTGGTGACGGTTCGAAACTGACCCTCAGTCAAATGGTCAACAAGGGCACGGCGGCGGTCCCGATCATGGGTGCCACGGTGGTGGCGACCCTCTATTCGAGGGGTTATTACAACGACTTGTCCAGCACGGTCACCTTTACGTTGCGTGGTGACAAAGGGATCGTTCCGAACCCAAACTAAGGCAGGCATGACCTCCGGACGGCATGCCGCCCAGGAAATCATCGGAAACCCGGTTCGGCGACGCTGGAGAGCCGAGCCCTCTACCGAGGGGTTTTCACCAGTGTCCAGGACCTGCGCAATGAGTTGCGCCGCTTCATTCAGGTCCACAATGACGAAGCAGCGAAACCCTTCAAATGGACCAAGCCCGCCTCGGTCATTCTGGCATCCGTTGCCCGGGCTCGGCAGACCTTAGTTAATAATGCGAACTAACTTAGCGGGACACTAGCGCGTGGGCGGGGCATCCCGACGGGGCTTGGCAGGCCGGTCGGCGCTGGTCTTGATCGGCTTGTCGCCCTTGGGGCCATCGGCTCTGGCCTGGTCGTTCTTGGCGTTGTCCCCCTTTGAACCGTCGGCTTTAGCTTGGTCGCCCTTGGCACCGCCGGCTTTGGCTTGGTCGCCCTTGGCACCGTCAGTTTTCGGATACTTGTTTGGGCATAGGCCCTCCTTGCCGGCATCACCCGCCGCCGGGCGGGGCTTCGCCTGCTTGTCGCCCTTCGGGGCCTTCTGGTCCTCGCCCGTCATCGGGGCG
>JACMPN010000606.1 GCA_014377495.1 Candidatus Sericytochromatia bacterium | reverse complement strand
ATTTGAAAAATCGCAGGTAGTCCCGAACGCACGTCGAGGCGGTCGCGGGCGAAAGCGCTGAGGCCGGCGCCACGGCCTGGGTCCAAAAACCCTGCTCCCTGCGTGAGCTGCCCGCCCCGGATCATCGTTTCAACTTGCTGACCGCCGCCTCAACCGTGTGGTGCCATCTGGCCGGCCGCGCCAAAATCGCCAGTCACCCACCATGGGGTACGTCCGACGCTGTGCCCTCGCCTACCAGAGGTCGAAGAAATTGCCGAGGTTTGCCCGACAGCCTGAGGCCACGAGCATCGTCAGGGCCGTCAGCCCCCACGTCATCAACTGCCGCTGCATGTGCCTCTCCTCCCCGATCAAAACGACCGGGACCACCCGACGATCGTCCCCGCTGAGGAGGACGTGCCGCTGTTTAACTCTTGCCACAGCTGGGCTTTGATCCGGGCATTGTACCGATCGACCAAGGCCTGCGCCTCAGTATCCCTGAGCATCGGTGGCCGCTCGAGACCAAACAAGTCATTAGCTAAGTTTATCGCATAAACCAGGCCGTAAATCACGGCCACCGTCCCGACGGTGCCAATTAAAAACGAGCCGACGTCCAATCCAGTGCCCGCCTGGCCCGGACCGATCGTCACCGTCGGCCTGTAAAGGCGGGCACTGACCAGCGAGACGAGGAACCCGCCGGACGGTAATCCGAGTGCCGCAATGCCGCCCCAGAGGACCCGACGCTGCATCAACGTGCCCTGCAGCGTGGCAATCACAGCCGCATCGCCCGTCAACTCGGCCAGCTCCATGTCGTCCACCCGACGGCCGTTGACCACCAGCTCACGCCCGCCACCCGCGGCGCGAGGCCGCAGATGCATTTCCGCCCGCAGCGCTCTGTAGCGCTCGCTCTGCTCAATGTCGTCGGGAGCCGCCCATGCGGCCGGCGACAGGCCGATGCAAGCAGACATCACGATGGCAGCGAGGCGGAAGGACATCAAGTGCTCCTATATGGAATGGGCGGTGAGCGCAGCCAGTTTTTCCTGCTGATCGGCCTGCACCAGGGCCGAAACCACTTCATCGATGTCGCCACCGAGGATCTCGTTCAGCTTGTGCAACGTCAGTTTGATCCGATGGTCGGTCACCCGGCCTTCGGGAAAGTTGTAGGTGCGGATGCGCTCGGAGCGGTCACCGGTACCGACCTGCGATTTTCGGTCCGCTGAAATGGAGCTGCTCTGCTCGGCGATGGCAGCGTCGAACAACTTGGTCCGCAGCATGATCATGGCCTTCATCTTGTTCTGCAGCTGCGAGCGCTCTTCCTGACAGGCCACCACGACCCCTGACGGCTTGTGGGTGATCCGGACGGCCGTTTCGACCTTGTTGACGTTCTGACCGCCGGCGCCGCCCGCCCGGAAGGTGTCCACCTGGAGATCGACGGAACGGATCTCGATGTCCACGTCTTCGGCCTCGGGCATCACCGCCACCGTCGCCGTGCTGGTGTGGATGCGGCCCTGGGCCTCTGTCAGAGGCACCCGCTGGACCCGGTGTACGCCGGATTCGAATTTCAGCCGTGAAAACACGGCATCCCCGGTGATGCTGACGATCGCCTCTTTGACGCCACCAAGCTCGGACTCGCTCATGCTCAGCAGGGAGGCCTTCCAGCCCACCCGATCAGCGTAACGCTGGTACATACGCACCAACTCGCCGGCGAACAGCGCCGCTTCGGACCCGCCAGCGCCCGCCCGCACTTCCAGCATGATGTTGCGGTCGTCGTTGGGATCCTTGGGTAGCAACAGGATCGTCAGCTGCTTTTCGAGCGAGTTGTACCGCTGTTGCAGCTCGACCTGCTCCGTCTGGATCATCTCGCGCATGTCGGCGTCGGTTTCATTGCGGAGCATCGTCGCCGTCTGAGCGAGTTGACCTTCGACGTCCTGCCACTCGGCGAACGCCTCCACCGTCTCGGTCAGATTGGCACGGGCCCTGGCCAGGTTCGTAAAACGGCCTTGGTCAGCCAGCACCGCCGGATCGGCGAGCAGCTCACCCAGCTCGTTATAGGATCGTTCGAGTTCGCGAAGCTTGTCTATCATGTTTTTTTGGCCGTCATGCACGCCCCAAATCGGGTCGCTGTCTCACTATATCATGTGAAGGACCCCGACTTAACAGCTGCCGTACAGGCAGCGGCAGGGACTCCCTCTGTTCCTTAGCTTATACTGGCGGGCAATGTACGCGATGATTCACCCACCGATCCCTTTCCCGCTCGAACGCTGGTACGCCCGCTATGAGACACGCACGACCCACAATCTGTCTGGTGCGACCGTCCTGCCGCCGCGCCTCGACGAGTTGCCGACACCACCGCCGGATCTGCGCCTGACTTACGGCTACAGCCACGGTCACCCCGCCCTGGTCGACGCCATCGCCGCCTATCATCCGGGGGCGACGCCCGCCAACGTCCTCGTCACCCACGGCAGCGCCGAGGCCCTCTATCTGCTCCAGCGGGTCCTGCTCACCGCCGGCGATCGCTTCGTCACGCCCAACCCCTGTTACGGGGCCCTGTTTCTTACGGGCGAGGAAGTCGGGGCCCAGCGGATCCCCTGGGAAGTGCCCTGGCGGGATGCCGATCCCTGGGAGAGCTGGGATGCCGCCCTGACCCACACACCCGCCCTGGTCGTCGTCAATTCCCCACACAACCCCACCGGCCACACCGTGTCGGCCGCGGATTTGGAACGGATGGCCGCGGACGTCCGCCGTATCGGGTCGCGGCTGATCGTCGACGAGGTGCAGCGCGAGTTGCAGCCGGACCCGCCCCCGCCGATCTTCTCGATGGATCCCAAAGCCGTCAGCGTCGGCAGTTTTTCGAAGTCGTTTGGCCTGCCGGGCCTGCGCCTGGGCTGGATCGTGGCCGATCCGGCCATCATCGAAGCCTGTTCGGCGTTACGGGACCGGACCACCATCTGCAGCAGTCCCTTGACCGAGGCCATCGCCACAGCGGTTTTGCTGGAGGCGCCCAAATGGATCGCCCGCAGCTGGGCGATGACGGCGCCGAATCGGGCCCTGTTGGAGGATTGGCTGGCCGATCAGCCCTACCTGCGTGGCGTCGTCCCCGAGGCGGGCCTGACCGCCTTCATCCGTGTCTGGATGCAATGGCCGACCCTGGACCTCTGCGACTATCTCGCCGAGACCTTTGGGCTGCTCGTGGCGCCAGGCGATTATTTCGGACAACCGGGTTTCGTCCGCTTCGGTCTGGGGAACGATCCCAATCATTTCGCCGACGGCCTCACCCGCCTGCGGTCGGGCCTGGATGCCTACATCCCCAGGACTCGTTAGGCCGATTACTTGCCTGATTTGTAAAACGCCGCAAACGAGTTCTGGTAAATCTCCACCCGCTCCTGCCGCTTGTTGTAGCGGAAGGTCATCTTGGCACTGAGACTGCCGCCAAAGGCATCCGTGGCGCTGGCAGACACCATCAGATCCTCCAGCAGGCCCGCCCGCAAGGCGGCGCGATACTCAGACCCCGTCAGGACATCCATGAGGATGTGGGACAGGCCGTTCGTCAGGCTGCCACCGGCCCTGGCGTCGGGATCCGACGTCGAGAGTACGGAGTAGGCCTGGCCTTTGCGCAGCTTCACGCCCGACGAGGGGGTGACCAGGTAGGAACCATCTGGATTCTGAGCGGACAGGGTCGCCTGACCGTCGACGATCGCCCCGAAGCCGTCCCGGATCAGGACCGTCGTCCCGGCCGGCAGCGGGACATAGTCCCGGTCCAGTTGCGCATCGCCGGTCGTGGTCCAATCGGACGTGCTGAGACTGTCGCCCGTGCGTTGGGGCCAGATGACCAGCCGGTTGTCGACGTTGCCAAAGGCATCCCGTTGCACACCGGCTCGGCCCAGTTGCAGAGTCGGGTCTTCGACGAACCCCATATAGGTCTCGGCAAACTGCGGGTTGTAGGTCGCCATCGACACCGTCCCGGCACTGCCGCTCCCGCCAGGATCACCCATGGCCGCATCGTAAACACCCGTTGCCCCCTGTCCCGGCAAAACAATCACGTCATCCGGCTTGTTGTAATCCCGGGGCGAGAATTGCAGGGAAGGGGCCGCCTCAGCCGCATCGATCGTGTTGTTGCCATTGGCATCGAGCTTGCGCTTCACCGCCAACCGCTGCGTCTGACCGAAGACGTTGCCCACGTACTGCTGCGTCCGGTTCGTCATCACGTCGGGGATGTAGTCGTAGTAGTCCGTCCGGCTGTTGCCGTCGCCAAACAGGTCGAAGATGTTGCCCTGCTTGTCAACGTAATACCGGGACGTGCCCACGATGTTCTGGTCGCCGTCATTCTCGCCGGGGGCCGTCTCCGGCCGCAGCGTCTGGATGTCCCATTTTCCGTTATCGATCTGCAGTCCCCCCGGTCCGTCCCGCCACGACGGTAACACCCCCGTCCCATCCGTCCAGCTGCCATCCGGTTTCTCATAGGACGTTCCGAGAAATACACGATTCGCCAGACGGTTATACCCGCTGATCTCAAACTGATGGGTCACGTTCTGGTGCAGATCCATGCTCGCAATCGCCGGCAGAGACGTAACACCGCCGGCCGGTCCTCCCGTCGTGTCGGTGGCCATGGATTGCCAGGCGGTCCCGTTCCAAAAGGTCAGCGCGCCATAGTCGTCGATCCGGACATTCCAGGGCAGGGTGTAATTCAGGGTGGGATGCTGCAGCGGGTCGTTGGCGAGGGTGAGATCACGGCGAAAAGCAGCACGGGCATCGTCCCACTGACCACTGCCCAATCCGCCTCCCCAGCCGCTGCCCTGCCAATTGGCGCCTGCCCAGACGGAATGGTCGAAGCCCACGCCCCCATTCGGTCCGGGCGGCGGGGCATCCTGGAAGTGATAGGCATTCGGGGTGTCGGGGATCCAGCCGTTGACCGCGGTCTGGCTGAAGGCGACGTCGTCCCGCAGGGTGAAGTCCTCCTGTAGCGTCGTGATCGACCGCAGATAGTCGTCCATCCAGACGACGTTGTCCGCCTCGCCGTCGCCGTTGGCATCGACAGCGGCAGGTCCACTGAGGATGTCGATGCTGCGTGGCCGGGTCAGGCCGTCAGGCAGGAGATCCACCTCCCGCACGTAGGCGTAGAGCGACACGTTCGTGTCGAACTGATAGCCGCTGCCGTTGATGTAGCTGATCCCGGCCGTGTGTTGGCCAATGGCGGAACCGAGGAACTCAGGGGTGAAGATCTCGCCGGGGCTGAGGAGGATGACATCGCCGGCCTTCCATTGACGGCCGGGATGCTTGGCGGGATCGACGGCCACCACTTGGACAGTGTTTTCCTGACTGATGTCGTTGATCGCCGCCGGCAGGCCGGGGTCGGTCCCCGTCGCATACGTGGCGCTGACCTGGTGCAGGTCCCACTCATAGAGATAGGCCATCGTGGTGAAGAACCCTGCCCGTTCCTCATATGCACTGCCGTTGCCCATCGGTCGCCAGAAATGCAACCGGCCAAGGTTGTCGGGACCGTCACCGAAGGTATCCGGTAGGTCCGGACGGGTATGGGCCGCCCGGGCGTAATTGAGGGGCACGTCCGCACCCGCAATGCGCCAAGTCCCGTCCGTCCAGATGTCGGGACGGCTCTGATCCGTCGCCACTTCCGCCGAGTTGGCCGTAAGCGTGCGGTCCAATAATGCCTGATAGACCGCCTGCAGGCGCGCTTGCAGTTGCTGCACCTTGGCCGTCAGCCCGGTCAGGCGCTCCCGGTCAAAATCGATGCCCTCCTTGTATGTCTTGCTCCGCTCCCGGATCACCTCGTCATCGAGCAACAGCGGCGTAAACTGTGTATTCAGGCCACTCGACAGGTTTCTGGCAAACGCCCGCAACTGGGATTGGCTGCGTTCCTCGGAAAAATGCGAAACGAGACTTGCCGTGTCGAAGATATGGGGCACAAACGATTCCCCCTGGCTCGGCCGACCTGTCGGCACTTGTGATCAAAAATTATTATAAACGATCATAAAAGAAGGCAGCGCCGGGTAATCGGCAGGACACAGGCAGCCGGCCCGTCACCACGATCCGCAACTCCCCAGCCGCTGAAACGGCCGGGAAGGGGAGCAAGCGATTGTCGTGCCGATGGAGAAAGGGTTACGATACACCCTGTTCCGCCGCCCTCCCCGACTAGCCACCGATTGAAGCCAGCCGCATGTCCTTCAAACGCCTACTGACTGCGCCGCTTCTGGCGTCCTGCGTGCTGCTGTCCGCCTGTCCACGGTTCAACAACGTGCCGCCGCCGCTTCCGCCGCCGGTACCACAGGGCAAGGAAGCCTTTGCCAATGTCATTTCCCGGACCCTGAACACGCCGCAATTTCTCCTGGTTCTCCGGCAGATGGGGTTGAGCCCCAATGACATCGTCACGTATGAAAAATCCACATCGCTGGACGGCCGGCTGGATGATGCCGAACTTCGTGACGCCCTCGATCTCAATGCCTACAATGCGGAGGAGATCACCCGTTTTTTCACCAAGGGACCGGACACCAATCAAACCCTGAGCTCCGACAAGCTGCCTCTGGCCGACTTGAACGGCGACAAACGGATTACCCGTGACGAGTGGATCGTCTATAGCCATCTGTTCTGGCTGACGAAGCTGAAGAGTCCTGACGGCACCTATCAAAGCAAGGTCGTCATGCTCTGGTCCCGGCCGGAGATGAGCAAATCGCTGGAAATGCTGGCCCCCCGCCTTTTTTCCATCATTGATGCCGACCACGACAATGTCTTAACCGGTGACGAGGTCGCCGCCTATACGGGTGTGGCAAGTGCCAAGACGTTTGAGGCCAGTCAGCAGGGCAAGGTCGACCTGGTCGATCCCATCCTCTTTACCCGAATGCTGCAGCGGGGCCAGGGCACCTTCGTGCGCAAGGCGAACGAGATGTTCATCCGCCTCGACAAGCCGCCAGGAGACGGACTAGTCTCCAAAAATGAACTCGCCCAAGGCGCCAACGATCCGGCCAACGATGGAATCCCCGGTGTCATCCAGCTTCAGAAGGAAACGGCCGGCCGGCTGGAGTTCGAAAAAGCGATCCTGCGGGCCGCTGACAATAACCCCAAGGTCCAAAAGGCCCTCGTCAAAATGACCTGGCCGGAGTTGCTGCCCGATCCGTAACCGGGGCCGCTCCTGTAGCGATCGAGCGTCTCACCCCGGCCAAACCTGACAAAGCCAGAATGTACAGACCAGGCTGATTTCAGCCATTTAACCCCGTGCCGTCCCCACACACGCGCCCTGCCCCCGATCCGCTAACGTGGCTCGTGGAGGGCAGCACATGGCCCATACATTCCGCTGGACTCTCGCCAGCCTGCTGATCACCGGCTGTATCAGCGGTCTGCCGTCAGGTCTGACCGTTTTGACGACCATCCCTCCATCGCCGCCGCCAAAACCGCTCCCGTCGGCCAACCCCAACGCCAGACCCCTGCCGGGGCCGTTACTGCGGCCCATGCCACTCAGTTCGCCATGGCCCTTGCGTATCCCGACGATACCGCCGGTTCGGATCGACCCCGTGGTGCTGCCGACCGGCAAGCCCGCATGGCGATCCGAGGTGGTGCCTCCCAATACGCCAGCGTCGCCAACACCGTTGGCGACTGCCACACCCTCGGCCAGTCCCAGTCCCTCCGGCACGCCCACACCGACAGCACGGCCGCCGGAAGGACCGTCGGGCCCCATCGACCTGTTACGGCTCGATGGGCAGGGCAATGAGCAACCCGCCGACTGGCAGGAACCAATCGGACCGGACTGGTTGCAGCATGGCGTCTGGCTGATCACGGATAGCTTTTGGCGCCTGCCCGTGTTCACGGGTCCCCGCTATGCGATGCGTCGCTATTCAGGCAGCACGTTCGGGGCCGATGGGCGCGTCCCGAACCTGTACGAAGTCAGTTTCCGGATCAAGCCAACTGTCATGGAGGGCCGGATTACCGTGGCACCTTACTTCCTGGATGCCACCCATTATTGTCTCGTCCAACTCGACCTGATGAACCGCAACGTCTCCCTGTGGGAGGTGAACGGCGGTACCCCGACGAGCGGCAACCAGGGGACCGTCGATCTTTCCCAGGCCCACAGAGGCTGGCGGCCGTTGCCTGCACCGGACGCGGATGGTTCGTACACGGTTCGCACCCGGGTCAACGGGGCCTGGCACTCGCTCGCCGTGTGGGTCGGCAGCACATGGATCGATACGCCCAAAGTCGACTCCGTCGATGACCGGCCGCACAGCGTGGCCATCCGGACGAGTGGCTCGGCCCAGGACGTCCTGGGCGTGCGGGTCGAAGGCTATACCGACCCGAATCAGGCCCGTTGACGGGCACTGTCCTGCCGATTAGTGGCAGTTCGGCGCTGATTGGATTCCCTGCCCGCGAAAAAGGCCCGTGAGGGTGTTCCTCACGGGCCTTTAGGCAATCCCTATTTGTTCATCGCGTGAATGGCTTCGCCCTTGACAGCCTTGATCGCTTCCATCAGCGCTTCCGGCAATGTCGGGTGCGCATGGATCGTCGATGACAGGTCATCGAGGACGGCCCCCATCTCCAAGGCCAGTGTGGCTTCGGCGATCAGGTCGGACGCCCCATGTCCGATGATGTGGATACCGAGCAGGACCTGGGACTCCTTGTCCGCCACGACTTTGACGAATCCCTCGGCATTGCCGTAGGTCAGCGCCCGGCCGTTGGCGGCAAAGTTGAAACGCCCCGTGATCGGCGTATAGCCCGCTTCGGTGGCTTGCGCCTCAGTCAGACCGGCCGTAGCGATCTCAGGATCCGTGAAGACGACGGCCGGGATGGACCGGGCGTCGAAAGCCGACGCTTTACCGGCGATGACTTCAGCGGCCACTTCGCCTTCCCGGCTGGCTTTGTGGGCGAGCATCGGCTGCCCGGCGACATCGCCGATCGAGTAGATATGCGGTACGTTGGTCTGTTGTTTGTCGTTGGCAGGCACAAACCCATTGGCATCAATGGTCACACCCACCTGTTGCAGGTTCAGCCCCGCCGTGTGCGGCTTGCGCCCGACGGTGACGAGCACGACGTCGCAATCCAGCCGCACGGGCGTACCGTTCTGCTCGATCGTCACCTGCGCCCCGTCGGTGCCCTCTTGCCAACCCTTGGCTTTGGCCCCGAGGAGGACTGTGACTTCGAGCTGTTTGAGGCGGCGGGAGAGCAGGCGGGCCATTTCAGGGTCAAACCCGGGCAGGACCTGATCCATCGCCTCGACGACCGTGACCTTGGTCCCGAGCTTGGCATAGGCCGTGCCCAGTTCCAGACCGATGTAGCCGCCGCCGATGACGACCATCCGCTTGGGGATCTCGGTCAGGGCCAGGGCGTGCGTCGAACTGAGCACCCGGCGCCCGTCAAAGGCAAAACCGGGAATCTCGATCGGCTTGGAACCCGTGGCGATGATGACATCCTCGGCGCAGACGAGCGTCTCGACACCACCACTAATGACGAGGACCTCCTGCGGCGACTTGAACTGGGCCGAGCCTTTCATCGTCTTGACCTTGTTGCCCTTGAGCAACTGGGCGACACCGCCGGTGAGCTTGGAGACGACCGACTGTTTCCAGGACTGCATCTTGGCGAAATCGACCGTCACACCGTCGACGTGGATGCCCATGTCAGCGCTGTGCCGGATCTCGTCGAGGTGGCTCGCCGCCGTGATTAGGGCCTTCGATGGGATACAACCGACGTTGAGGCAGACGCCGCCGACATTTTCCTGCTCGACGACGACGACTTCCTTGCCGAGCTGGGCCAGGCGGATGGCAGCGACATAACCGCCGGGCCCGCCGCCGATGACGAGAGTCTGTGTGCGAATGGTTTCCATAGGGTTACGCCATTTCCAGGAACATCAGGGTCGGATCGCCCAGATAAGCGGCCAACTGGTTGTTGAACGCTGCCGCCATGGCCCCGTCGACGACCCGATGGTCAAAGCTCAGGGCGATGTACATCATGTCCCGGATGACGATCTCGTCGTTGATGACGACGGGTCGCTTTTGGATCTTGTTCACGGCCAGGATGCCGACCTCGGGGTGGTTCACGATCGGCGTCGCAAAGAGGCCACCGACGCTGCCGATATTCGTCAACGAGAAGGTGCCGCCCTTGAGCTCTTCCATCGTGCTCTTGCCGGTCTTGGCCCGCTCGGACAGCTCCGAGATCTCCTTGGCGATCTGAAAGATGCTCTTGCGGTCGGCATCGTGGATGACAGGCACAAACAGGCCATTGTCCGTGTTCACGGCGATCCCGATGTTGTAGTAGTGCTTGACGACCAGTTCTTTGGAAGCGTCGTCCAGGCTGGCGTTCAGCATAGGGAACTTCTTCAGGGCGGCGATCACGGCCTTCACGAAGAACGGCAGGTACGTGAGCTTGATCCCCTGGGCCTCGGCGGCGGGTTTGGCCTTGGCCCGCAGCTTGACGAGCTCGGTCAGGTCGACTTCGTCCACCTGGGTGACGTGGGCAACCGTATCCACGGAATGGCGCATCCGCTCGGCGATGATCTTGCGGAGGCCCTTCAGCGGCAGCCGCTCCTCGGAACCGGCCACAGCAGGATCAGCGCCGCTCGTGCCCGGGGCGCTCGCCGCTGGCGCCGCACCATCCTTGAGGAAACCCTCGATATCTTCTTTGCTGACCCGACCGGCCGGGCCCGTGCCTT
>JACMPN010000605.1 GCA_014377495.1 Candidatus Sericytochromatia bacterium | reverse complement strand
GGTATGATCCCCCCACTGACCTTTAGCAACGTCCCGCAGGGCAGCGGCCGGGTCCTCTCGGTCGAAGGCCTGGTTACCGGCGGCAACACCGTGGACGGTGTGCGCATCGGCTGGGTTTTCAACGTCGGCGCCGGCGCCGCCGCCTTTGAGGTGTCTCCCCGGACGACCCCGGCAGCCGGCGTGTTCAGAAACCTGACGGCCACTGTCGCCGCCGCAGTCGACGTCAACGGGCTCAACGCATTCGTCGACAGCATCACGGTTCCGGTGGGCGCAAGCTACCCCTACAGCGGTTACAGCGTGTACCCAGCCCTGGTCAACCAGCAGAGCCTGGCGACGGCGCTCGCAGCCAACGGCGGGACCGTCAGCGGCCTGACGGCATCAACCTTCGCCATGCCCGGCGGCAAGGTCAGCATGGCCTTCATCATGGATGCGGTCCCCGGCGCCGGCGAAATGCCGACAGTTTACCTCAGCGATCCCACATCACTGCCCGTCACCATCCCGATGCACACCGTGGGCGACGCCAGTCCCCTGAACTTCAGCGTCGGGTCGACGATCACCGGCTCAATCGACTCCCAGAATAAGGTGACGGTCACGTTCCACAGCATTTCCCCGGCCAGTCCCGCCGGCTGGAAAATCGGGGTCAAGCACCCCGGAGACGGCTCGGCCGCCGGTCAGGGCAAATACTACGACCAACCGGCGAATCAATACGGCCACAGTACGGTGGCCCTCGTCGGGGTCGATCATGCCACAGTTGGTTTGACGGTCACCCCCGTCTTCACACTGCCGCCGCTCGACCCGAAGTACGCCTTCGGTGAAATCCGCTGGCGCAATGATTCCGTGGGGAATCCCGTCGCCCAAAACCTCGCCGTTGGCAGCCTCGTCACCAACCTGTCGACGGGCGGTCCGGTCGCATTGTCTTCCAGCACTGACAGGACGGTGATTGTCGGCCCCACCATCGGCGACCACATGTTCTCCGGCTCCATTGTCCTGGCGCCCGGCATCCGCGTGCTCGGCAGGCTTGGTGGCGGCAATCCCAAGGACCCCCTGCGTCCGGTCCTGCGCAGTATCGGTGGCGGATCGTTTCAATTGACGGCAGCGACCAACCAACTGAGCGGTGTCCGCATGAGCGGCACGCCTGTGATCCTCAACGGCGGCGGCACCGTCAGTGAGGTGACGATCCACAACGTGCAGAAGTCTGTCAGCCTGGCGGCCGGCATCGACGTTCTGGCTGGCACATGCGACATCCGGAACGTGCACGTTTACGACATCAGGAATACCGGGACGGCGGCAACCGACTTCGCCAAGGGGATCCGGCTGTCGGGCAGCGCCGGTGGCACCCTCCAGAACATCCTCATCGATGACCGGGACGACAGCAACGTCTTCAGTGGCGCCGTCCGGCTCACCACCGGCGGTGCCGGCAAGGTCAAAGGCATCGACGTGACGGGGACGGCGGCGACCAGCGTGTCCAATTGTCTAATCGTCGGTTTGGGGCGCGGGGCGAGCGGCGCCATCGCCGAGGGCTTCGGCATCCGGACAGAGCCCACGGCCCTGCATGCCGTCACCAACTGCACAGTGGCCAACATCGAAAACGTGACCAACAGCTGGGGCATCCAGCTTGGCCAGGGCACCGTGCAGGGCTGCGAGATCCGGGATTTGGCCGGCTTCGGCGCCACACCCAAGATGCAGGGCATCGAACTGGGCACGATCGCCGGCACCGCACCCGTCGCAGCCATCAACAACCGTTTGTTCCGGGTGGGCTCGTCGGTGGCGCCGACCGGCAATTCGACGGTCTACGGCATCTCGTCCTGGGCCCCGAACAGCACGAACACCGCCGCCGTCAATGCGAATTTCATCGCCGAAAGCGGCGGTATCACCTTCACGGGGATCACGGTCGCCAATGCGGGTTTAAACGCCAATCCCGTCGTCGAGATCCAGGGCAACCAGTTCGTGAACAACGGCTGCACCCAGAGTGCCAACCGGTTCGACGGCATCGCCACGAGCAGCGCCTTTCAATCGAATACCCTGACGATCGCCAACAACGGGTTTATGGCCAACGTCTTGAACGCCGGGTCACCGGGCAGCACGATCGTCCGGCTGATCAGCACCGAAGCGAGCAACGGGACGGTGCAGATCGACGACAACCATTTCACGAACAACACGTTCGGCCTGAATGCCGGGGCCAGCTTCACGGCGATGATCCGCAACCAGGACGCCAACCCGTCGACGACGGTGATGCGCCGCAACGTGATCAAAGGCAACACTGTGAACCACAGTGCGGCGACCATCGGGTTTTTCGGCATCTACAACAACATTGAGAACGCCCAACCGAAGCTGATTCAGAACAACGTGTTTGCCGGCAACCTGATCAACAGCATGACCAACGGTGATGTGTTCATGATCGCCACATTGAGTGCGGTACATATCGAGTCCAACCGGTTTTACGCCAATCATTTCTATGGCACGGGCATGAGCAGCGCTCGCCTCGGGGCCATCAGCCTGTATGAGACGGGCAATCCGCAGAGCACCGTCAGTTACAACATAGCGGCTGAGCCGACCCTAGGCGGGACGGGCAACCAGCCGATCGTCGTAGCCACGCTGAACAGCACCAGCACCGTCAAGTTCAGCCACAACTCGTTCTGGATGGGTGGGGGTGCGGCCCACCTCATCAATCACATTTCCGATGCCACGGGCGGCATCGAACTGCATGACAATGTCTTCAGTGGCGACGCCTTCGGCGTCAAGTCGGCACCCGTGCGCACCCAGGGTGCGATGGCGGCGGCCACACACAACTCGGCCTTCCCCGGTGCCGGCACCTGGTCCAACCTGGCACTCATCCCGACTGCGGGGGCAGACGGCGTGCAGTTTGAGCTGTTCACCACGCCTGTCTTCGACTTCACGGCGATGGGGTGGTCGGCGGGACCGACCACCCCGGAGATCGTGGCGGATCACGCCATGACCTTGACCGTTGCAGCCGCAAGCCATACGGCATCGACCGGCTCCATGCGTGGCGTCAACGATGGCACCGACGGCCTGCTGCCCGAGCCGTTCCTGCCAGTAGCTCTGCCGCCGCTCCCGCCGCCGTGAGCGGCCCCAAGCGATGCGCCTGGGTGCAGCCGGCTTGCTCCCAGCGGTGACGGGCGTTACCCTACGTGCAGCCTGACTGCGATTGCGCGGACGGGCCATCGTGTGTCGTGGGGGGGTTGATGAGCGAGTTCACGTTGGACCATTTGGGCATCGCTGTCCCTGATCTGGCCAAGGCCCTCGCTTTTTACCGGGACACCCTCGGAGTCGCCTGCACCCATACCGAAGAAATCCCCGACCAAATGGTGCGGGCGGCTTTCCTGTCGGCAGGTGAGACGGACCTCGAACTCCTGGAGCCCACCAGCGACGATTCACCGATCGCCAAGTTCATCGCCAAACGTGGTTCCGGCGGGATTCACCACATCGCCCTGCGCGTGCAGAACCTGCAAGAGACCCTGGACCGCCTCGCCGCGGCCGGAGTCCAGCTGATCGATCGTGAGCCCCGACCCGGCGGCCATGGCAAAGAGATCGCCTTCATCCATCCAAAGGCCACCGGTGGTGTGCTGCTGGAACTGTGTGCGATCCCCCAGGCCGATGCCAACACTGCCCACCCCTGAGGAGTAACTGATGAAGCTGCACGAATACCAGGCCAAACAGCTGTTTGGCCGCTTTGGCATCCCGGTCCCCGTCGGAGTCATGATCACCACGGCGGCGGGAGCCCCGGCGGCAGCGGCCAAAATCGGCACAGCCAAGGTCGTCGTCAAGGCACAGGTGCTGGTCGGCGGACGTGGCAAGGCGGGCGGCGTCAAACTCGCTGCCCCCGACCAAGTCGAGGCCGTCGCCAGCCAGATCCTCGGGATGGACATCAAGGGCCTGACCGTCAAGAAGGTCCTCATCGATCCGGCGATCGATATCAAAGAAGAGTATTACGTCAGCTTCACCCTCGACCGGGCCAGCAAGCGGCACGTGCTGATCGCCAGTGCCGCCGGTGGTGTCGATATCGAGGAAGTGCACGCCACGACCCCCGAGAAGATCGCCCAGTACATCATCGATCCCCTCGTCGGCCTGCGTGACTACCACATCCGGCAGGTCCTCAAGGACGGCGGGTTCCCGGCGGCCATCCACGGTCAGACGGCCTCGATCATCAAGCAGCTTTATCTGCTGTTCCTCAGCTGCGACTGCAACCTGGCGGAGATCAACCCGCTGGTCGTCACCGGTGCCGGTGACGTCATCGCCGCCGACGCCAAGATCGACATCGACGAAAACGCCCTCTTCCGTCAGTCCGAACTGGCCGCCATGGCCGACCCTGACGAAGAAACCCCCAACGAGGCCAAGGCCAAGGCTGCCGGCCTGACCTTCATCGAGCTGGACGGCAGCATCGGCTGCGTCGTCAACGGCGCCGGTCTGGCGATGGCGACGATGGACATGGTCAACCACTTCGGCGGCAAAGCGGCCAACTTCCTGGACATCGGCGGTTCGTCCAATCCCCAGAAGGTTACCGCCGCCATGGAAGTGCTGGTCGCCAACCCGGAGATCAAGTCGATCCTGTTCAACATTTTCGGCGGCATCACCCGCTGCGACGACGTGGCCCGCGGCCTCGTCACCGCCCTGAAGCAGGCCCCCACCACGCTGCCCCTGGTCATCCGGCTCACCGGCACCAACGAAGCCGAAGGCCGGGAGATCCTCAAGGAGGCCGGGCTGACTGCGGTCAGCAGCATGGTCGACGCCGTCAAAGAAGCCATTCGGTCTGCCGGCGAGCCCGTGTTGGCTGGACGATAGGAGAGACATCATGAGCATTTTGCTGAACAAGAACACCAAGGTCATCGTCCAGGGCATCACCGGCCGGGACGGCAGCTTCCACGCCCAGCAGATGGCCGAATACGGCACCCAGGTCGTCGGTGGCGTCACGCCGGGCAAATCAGGACAGAACGTCGCCGGCATCCCCGTGTTCGACTCCGTCAAGGAAGCCCAGAAGGCCACCGGGGCCGATGCAACGGTCATCTTCGTGCCGGCCCGCATGGCGCCGGATGCGATCTACGAAGCGGCCGAAGCCGGCATCAAGCTGATCGTCTGCATCACGGAAGGCGTCGCCGTCAATGACATGGTTGCCTGTGCCGAATACGTCAAGGTCCGTGGCAGCCGGCTCATCGGGCCAAACTGCCCTGGTCTGATCACGCCCGGCGAAGGCAAGATGGGCATCATGCCCGGCTTCATCTGCAAGCCGGGCCGCATCGGCGTCGTCAGCCGCTCCGGCACCCTCACGTATGAGGTCGTCTACAACTTGACGAACGCCGGTTACGGCCAGTCGACCTGCCTCGGCATCGGTGGCGACCCCGTCATCGGCACGACCTTCCTCGACGCCCTGCAGCTGTTCGAAGCCGATCCTGACACGGATGCCGTCGTCATGATGGGAGAGATCGGTGGCAACGACGAAGAGCGGGCCGCCGAGTACATCAAGACGATGCGCAAGCCGGTCATCGGCTTCATCTCGGGCCGCACCGCCCCTCCCGGCAAGCGGATGGGCCATGCCGGCGCCATCGTCAGCGGCGGTCTCGGCACGGCCGAAGCCAAAGTCGCGGCATTCCAGGCAGCAGGCGTCCCCGTCGCCGATACGACGGCCGACATCGTCGACCTGCTCAAGGAGCGGCTTGCCAAACTGCCCGCCATGGTCTAAACGGCCGCTGGTGGGCGGGGTTGGCGGTCCGCCTGCGTTGTCAGCCCCGGCTAAGGTCCAGTAGGACCTTCGGCGAAACGAAGTGAAGCCTCCCGTTGGTCGACAATGGGGGGCTTCCTGGCATTCAGCCCTCCCCTCACCACCCACAAACGACCGGTTCGGAGACGCTGTGCACGGCCTGCTTTTCTTGTTCGACTCGTGCCTCGACACGAAACTGACACATGGCCATGACATAGTTTGGTTAACAACGAGGAAAGTATCGGCGTATTGGTGCCGATAAGAACAAAGGCAGTCGCACATCCGACTGACCGTAACGGGAGGACACCGTGGTCAATAGGGGATCGCACACTCGGATAACCCTGTGGGGCCTGGGCGTCATGGTCGGCGTTGTCGCTGCCTGCTCACCAGCCAGCCCCGTCGCGCCCGATCCCGGTCAAGTCAATCTGCCCGGTTTTCCTGCCACGACGATTGATCCGCTGCCGTCGCCGACACCCCGGCCGACCCGCACGCCGACGGTCATCCGCCCGACGCCGACACCGCTGTCCACTCCGACGCCACGACCCACGCCGATCCCCACAGGCGCCGTCGTCCAACCGCCTGGTGACAGCGCCGACGTGTTCATCAATGCCATGTCAGCCAAAGGGATCACCGTCACGCCCGAACAACTGGAAATCATCCGGGCCAGCATCACCGTCCGTTCGGCCGGCGAATGGGGCACCAAGGGCGATCTCACGCCCACAGAGACCCTGGCCGACGATTACAGCCGCTACCGCCTGCGGTTCACGCCGAACTACATCGACGTCAAAGCCTACAAGGCAGCTGCGGTTGCCTTGGCCAACGGTCGTGGCACCTATTATGTCGACACCCAGTTCTACCAACGTTACGAGATGCCGCTCGTCGCCAAATGGGACGGCGCCAACAAACGGTTCATCGTCATCACCTCCGATGGCGCCGTGTCGACTTACACAGCCGTGGCATCGCTGGCATCCGCCCGCTATATCCCGATCCCCAGCGACCTCTAACAGTCAGAGTCCCGACAGGAAAGCGCCGCACCCCCCCCCCCCGGGGGGGGGGGGGTTTCTCCCCGCGGGGGCTAGGCCCCCGGGGGGGGGGTGTGTGG
>JACMPN010000604.1 GCA_014377495.1 Candidatus Sericytochromatia bacterium | reverse complement strand
TGGCGGTGATGGCCCTGCCGCTGACCAGAGTGACGCTGGGGGATCCCGAAATGAGTCAGATGCCCCAGGACATCGAGGCCGTCCGCGCCATCCGCCAGTTGCAGGCGACAGGCAACGGCGGGGCCCTGATCCCCATCCAGATCCTCGTCCAGTTCCCCGACACCGTGCTGACCGTGCCCCGGGCCTCCGGTCTGCTGGCGATCACCGAAAAGCTGCGCCAGGACCCTCGCGTCGGCGACGTTTATGCCGTGGCCGATCCCGCCCGGGGCGGCGACCATCTGCTGATGAACCTGGCCGCCTGGGACCCGTCCGCCGTCCTCGCCCAGCTGCCCGAAGCCCTGCACGCCCTGATCAGCCGGGACACCAAATCGACGCTGATCTACGTCATCCCCAATAATGCGATCACCCTCGTCGATGCCTGCCGGTTCGCCCGCGAACTGACGGTGACGGACTGGCGGACATACTGGCCGCAGGACCCGGGGACCGTGACCATCGGCGGCCCGCTGACGATCGCCAACGAGTTCCAGGACCTCACCCGGCGCTATCTGCCGCGGCTGCTGCTGATCGTCGCCGGCGGCACGTTTTTGATGCTGCTGGCCTATACCCGCTCCGTCGTCATCCCGCTGAAGGCCGTGCTGGCTAACCTCTTGACCGTAGGGGCGGCGCTCGGGGCCACGGCCGCCCTCTTCCGGTCGGACCTCGGCATGTGGCTGTTCGGCCTGGAAAGCCCGCTGATCACCCTCGGCCCGGCCATCCCGATGGTCACCTTCTGCGTCGTCTTCGGTCTGTCGATGGATTACGAGATCTTCCTGCTCAGCCCGATTTTGGAGGCCCACCGGCGGGGCGATGGTGACGCCGATGCCGTGCTGACCGGGGTCACAGCCAGCGCCGGCCTGATCACGGCGGCGGCCAGCGTCATGGCCATCGTCTTCTTCGGATTCGCCCTGACGGGCTTCGTCGCCGTCAAGTTCCTCGGCATCGCCCTCGGCCTGGGGATCCTCCTCGATGCCACGGTGACCCGCCTGGTCCTGATCCCCGCCGCCATGCTGGTCTTCGGCCGATGGAACTGGTGGCCCGGCGACCGGCACCTCCCGGCCGACTGACAAGAATTGCCATCCACTGGCCGATCACGGGTAATTGGAACTCGCCAGGGAGGGGGACCGGTGCTGCAACCGTTGTCCCGCAACTTGCCGCCCGATTAGACCTCCTCCATTGCTGCGGCGAAGCGCCCGGTCGCGGTCCCGCTCCGTCGTCTGCCCGCCGACGCCCTGCGCCTTTCCATAACGGGCCCCCGTCACCCGCAAGAGAGGTGACCTGCTGGACGGCAAACCGTTCCACTTCGTCGGGATCAACTGCTCCGACCTGATCGCACCGGCCAGCAATCGCTCATGGCGACACCGGGGTCCGGCGCCGGACATAACATCCCCTTCCAGACGACGGATGCCAACGGCACCCTGCTGAAGGGCACCCTGGCCAAACGGCAGGCGGCATTTCCGCAACACTAGCCCGGGGCGAGCCGAAGGCAACGGGTCTAATAGCGGACGATGTGCTTATCGATGATGGCCGCCAGGCCACCCGTCGGTAAGGCGACCAACCCTTGGACCACGCCCAGGTTCACGGCGTTGGGCGTGTTGCCGTCCACACCCACCGCCAGGTTGTCCGGACCCGACACCCGATAGATGTTGCCGTCCGGCGTGACCATCCGGATGGAGGCGGCGACGTTGAGCGAGGTCAGATACAGGTGGCCTGCGGGTCCGACGGCCCAAGGCCCGACCTCGGCCGAGGCGAGTCCGGCCGCTGACGCCGGTCCCCCGTCGCCGGTCCCGACGGCCGCATTCTCGTCACCGGCGACCAGACCGATCTGCTGGGTCGGCCGCAATGCCCCGTAGGCACGCTTGGCCGTGTCAGTCGCCATCTGCACGGCCTGGCGCCTGATCGGAAAAAGCAGATAATCGTCATGACACCCGACACGGGTGACGCTGTCCAGGATGCCGCCACGCAACGCATCACCTGGACGCAGCACGGGACCGGCGTTACCCCCGACGACGGTGTCGATCTGGTTGGCTCCGATCGTCACGCCGAAATAGGTGCCCGCACGTCGAGGCACCATACGGATCTGGGTCCCGAGGGCCAGGAACAGGTCACCCCGGCCATTGATCGCGATACCGCCCTCGCGGAGCTGGGCTCCCAGCGCCGCACCGCCGTCGCCACCCGCCCCCCCGCCGGCCACCGTGTGCCGATGTCCGGCCTGTGTGGCGACTCCGAACAGGCTGGTGTCCTGCCGGGCGATGGCGTACACCTTGTTGGTCGTGAAGAAAAAGAGGTTGCCCTGCGGATCCGCAGCGACGGTCTCAACATACAACCCTGTCGTCTGGGGACCGAATCCGCCCTCCGTCTCGGTCCCGCCCCCGGAAATCCGGTAGACGTATCCGGCCGTCATCGACTGACCGTAGAACGTGCCGGTCGCCGCCGCTTGCAGGTAGAGCCTGTCACTGGACCGCCAGACGAGATCCCCCATGGGGGTAGCGGCCAGCGACTCGGGGCTGAGGGTGGCCGTGAGGCCGGCAGCGTCCATCTGATCCCAGGGTTCCCGGCCGGAACCCGCCAGGGTGTACAACCGGGCTGCCTGATAAGGTCCGCCGGGATAGCTGGACGTCGTCACCCGTGGGAGCAGGATCAGCCGGCGCAACTCGAACACGGGTAGCAGCAGGTTGCCGGCACCGTCCACCGCGATGTCCTCGCTGTTCATCCCGGTCGCCGTACCCAGACCGCCTTCGGTAAAGGCAGGTCCGCCCGGCGCCGTGCGGGTCAGCTCATAAAACCCGCCCGGACTCATCGCCGTCCCGAAAGCGGTCTGGGTCGTCCGGGAGAGCATGGCGGCACCGGCCACGGAGCGGCAGTAGAGGTTGCCGGCGGTGTCGGAGCGGAGAATATAGGCGCCCTGGCCGTACAGAACGGCGATCGTGTTGGCAGGCTTCGAAACACCGTCAAAGGCCGTCGAGGTAGCCTGGGGCACCATGTAGATGCCGCCGACTAACCGGGCAAAGTAAAGGTTACCGTTGCTGTCGGTGGCCACGCTGTTGACGAAGCCGCACGGGACGCCCGGCCCGACCGTCGTCCCGGGTATGGGCGCCGTGGCGTCGTTCTGGCTGCCGATCACCGTATGGATCTGCCCGGCCGTCATTGGGATGCCGAAGTGGCTCCCGCTGACGGTGGGGATCATCCGCAGCGAATGAAGGTCCTGGACGATCACGTTGCCCTGGGAGTCCACGGTCATCTCGCGGAGATCCATGCCGCTCTGGTTGGCCAAGGTGCCGTCGGCTGCCGGCGTCGTCTGCCCGTTGCCACAGACGGTAAAGAGCCGGTTGGCCGGTCGAAAGCTGCCGAACAGCGTGGTCCCGGTGGCGGGCACACAGAGGACCTGTCTGCGGACGTCATCGAGGATGAACAGATGGCCGGTGGCGCCCACGATCACCCGCCTGGGATGCCGGAGACGGGCCGATAGCGGGTCGATCCCATCGCCCACGTCCATGCCGCCGCCGACGACCCGGGTAACCTGGTTCGCCGGCACGGTCCGACCGCAGAACGACCCGCCCAGCGGTGAAGAAACCCGCACCTGATTGCGCGTCATGTCGCCGAAAAACTGGTTGCCGGCGGCATCGATCCCGATTGAAAAGTTCGAGATCGCTTCCGCCAGGGGGGCGCTTCCCTCGGCCAGACCCGTGCCGGCCACGGTGGCGATCACCGGGCTGGGGATCTGCAAGGACAGGGCCCCGCTAACGCTGGCCCCCTGAGTTGCCACAGTAACCGTCCCGGTCCCGGGGTAAGCCGGCGTGGCCGCAGGTCCGCTCTGCTCGCTGAATCCCCAGATCCCGTAAACACCGTCGTTCAACTTACGGAAGAGGAAACTCGCAGCGACAGTCGCAAAGGTGGTGACTGATGCCGTGGGTATTCCCTGGACAAGGGTGGCATGCACGGTGCCGCCGGCCATGTTCTGGACATTGGCCGAGATCCGCCCCACAGGCACCACGCCGCCACCGGCCAGGGTGAGGCTGACGAGCAGGCTGTCGGCGGGATGACCGTCGGGGTCGTCGCCGTACCTCACGTTGGGTGTGGTCACCCGCACGGTGTTGGTAGACCGCACCGGACCGGTGGGGGCCAGCAGCGAGGCCCGGAGGCTGTCCTGGGCATCGACAGTCACATAGTAGTCGCCATCGGGCACGGTATCGAAGCCGGCGGCGATCAGGGTACCATCGGCGGGCGTGGCGGGGAGGCGCTGGCTCGCCACTTCACGGTTGTCCGAGACAGCGTTGAGCGTCACGGCATAGGAGTCGATGTCCGACACCGTGGCCTGGGTTTTCAGGCGGCCCACGGGCGGGCGGAAAGCCTGGATGGCGATGGCAACCCGGGCTTTAGTCGACAGCGGTCGGGAAAAGCCGACGATCTCTGCCCCACGCGGTCCCACAAAGCCGGGCTGGCACGCCGGCAGGAAAGCCAGCGCCATGCCCAAGGCCAGCCCCACGCATCCCGCCCATGTCCTGCGTCGTTGCTGCATCCGGTTCGCCTCGTGCGGTCTGGTCATGATGCTCAATTGCCTGCGAGGATCTGGTGTGTCGTCTCGTCAAAGACATAGACGGTGCCGTTCAGACCCATGCCGACCCCGTTGACGTCGCCGAAGGTGTGGCCGCTCAGCGGCGCCGAACTGATCGTCCCACCGGGTGCAATGATCCGCAGTTTCGCCGCGATGTGATCGGCCACGTAGATCGTCCCCGTCGAATCAACCGCAAGTCCGACGGGTTTAGACAGGTGAGCCGCCATCGCCGGGCCGCCATCACCGTCATCCCCACCGACATCCGGCGTCCCGGCGACCGTCGTAATCGTGCCGTTGGCCGCAATCTTGCGAACCGTGACCCGATAGACGTCGGCGATGTAGACGTCGCCGGTTGGGCCGACGGCCATCCCCATGACGAAGTCGATGAGAGCCGAGGTGGCCGGGATGTTGTCGCCGTTGTCGGTGCCGCCGCCCCCGATGACGCGGATGATCCCATCGGTACCCACTTTCCAGACACGGCGGTTGCTCGCATCGAAAAAGAAGACGTTGCCGGCAGGATCGCAGGCCAAGCCCTGACAGTCACCGAATTCGGCGGCGTGGGCCGGTCCCCCGTCGCCAGAAAAGCCCTGATTACCGCTGCCTGCCAGGGTACTGACGGTGCCAGCAGGCGTGATCTTACGGATCCGGTGATTCCCGGCATCACCGACGTACAGGTTGCCGGCAGCATCAATGGCCAGCCCCGCCGGTGAAGTGAATTGAGCACCAGAGGCCAGCCCCCCGTCACCGGCAAATCCGGCCATCCCATTGCCCGCATAGGTCGAGATGATTCCATCGGTCCCTACTCGGCGGATGACGTGGTAGGTCGTATCCACAAAATAGAAGTTGCCGGCGGCATCCGAAACCATGCCCCGGGCATTGCCGAAGCGGGCCTGGGCAGCCGGCCCGCCATCCCCGCTGTAACCGGCCGACGTCCCATTGGCGCCGACAAAGACCGCTGCGGTGGCGCCGATCACCGCGGATCCTTCCGGCTCCGTCGAACCGACCGCCCCACCGCCCCGGACGACGACACTCGTCCGCACCGCCTCACCCGTCCCGTCCCGCAAGGGCAGCGTCACGCTCAGAAAACCGCTCACCGGCGGCACGGCCGAGGCGTTCACTGTCGCCGTCCCGCCCGAGTTGTAGGACCCGCCCGACCGGGAGATTACGGTATTGCCGGCATCGTACGGGGTCACGGCCAGCCGATACGTGCCGTTCGGCACTGTCAGGAAACGCACCGTGACACTGCCGCCAAACGTCCCCCCGACGGCCGAGCGGTCGACGCTAAAGGGCATCCCGACCGGACTCAGCCCGACACTGGTGATCAACTGCAGGTCCAAACGCTGGACGTCCCCCGCCCCCAGCGGGGACAGCAGCGTCGCAAAGGGGCGGCTCGTCGCAAAACTGGCCGTCGCCTGCACCGTTGTGCCCGTCGTCCCGGCGATGCTCACCTGGTCGGCAGCGCAGCCCGACAGCCCGAGCAGGGTGGCCAGGAACAGGGCGTATTTGGTCATGGCGCTCACCAGCCCAGCCGCCAAAGCGATCTGGTGTCGGGGTCCGTGAAGTACAGCGTGCCGTAACGATCGAACGTCAGACCCCGTGCCACACCGCCCAATTTGACCTGCTGGGCATCACGGCCATCGGTCAGCCCGCCACTGCCGCCACCGGCAACGCCGATCAATTTGCGGTTCACGGCATCGAGCCTGACGATCCGGCCCGCATCAGCACGATCATTGGTCATGGCATAGACTTGACGGTTCGGACCGACGACAAGGCACCAGGCCTGGGTCAGCTCAGCAAAGGTGACGTGCTCATGGAGCACCGGGGGCGTCACGGTCAGGTCGATGCGGGAGATCCGGCCATCGCCATCCGCCACGTACAGGTTGCGCTGCTCATCCAGGGCCAGGGCATAGGGTCGGGTGAAGGAATTAGAGGAGGCAGGGGTATTGTCGACGGGATTTCCCGGCCGCCCGCCCGCATCACCGGCCAGGAGGCTGATCACGCCGGTGACGGGATCGACCATGCGGATCACCGAGTTGTCAGCGTCACAGACGTAGATCCGCCCACCCGTATCGACGGCCATGTCCGTCACGGTGATCTTGGCGGCGGAGGCCGGCCCACCGTCCCCGTCGAATCCGGGCACTTGCGGCTGACCGGCCACGATGCGTAGTGAACCGTCGACCTGGATCCGGGAGACGATGGCGTTGTCCCGCTCAGCGACGTAGACGTTGCCCGCCAGGTCGGTTCCCGCCGCCACCGGTCCGTTCAGCATGTTATCGATCGCCAGTGGTTTGCCGTTGAACCCTGGGTTGCTGTCCTGGCCGATGATGGTGTTCTCCCGGTTTTGCCAGGGGTCCATCAGGGTGATCAGGTGCTGGCCCGGGGCGATGAGGAAAAATCCCGTGGCGTTCGGGGCAACAGCCAGGCGGCCGGACGGGTAGTTGGTAGCCCGGCCGACCCGGTAGGTGCGGGCAAACCGTTCGTCGGGGGAGGTTGACCGGGCAGTGGCCGCACCGGTCCACGGGAGTCCGGCGACGAAGGTGGTCCCCACGCCGGAGACGGTCTCGCCCGTGGCGTTGAGCAGGGTCAGCGGCACGCTGAGCGCCACCCCGGTGTTGGAATAGGTGACGGCCGGCGACGTCACAGTCACGGTGTTGGTCGAAGCGATCGGCCCGAGCACGGGTGTGTCCTGCGCGGGATTCGTCTGGGTGATCGAGACGTTGCCGGCATCGAAGGCCTCGACCCGCACCCGGTAGGTGCCGTCAGGCACTCTATTGAAGCGGCAGGTGGTCGACGGCGTATCGAAACTGGCGAGCACGACGGTGGGCGTGGCGGTCGCCACGAGGTCATAGTGGAGGCGACTCACGTCACCGACCCGGCGCTGCAGGGCCTTGGTGCCGAACGGTCCCGCCGCCAGCGTGACCCGGACCTGGATATCAGGCCCGGCCCGTAAGGGCGACAGGGGCCCGGCGGCGGTGGAGACGAGATCACCGTGGGGCGCCCGGGCGAGCGGACCAGCGGGGCTCTGGCACGCAACAAGAAACAGACATCCCATCGTCAGGATACCTGCCAGGCCCACCATCGTCTGCGCCATCAGCCTTCGCCTCGATCCGCCATCCCGGGGAGTCCTGGCACCAGTGTATGCACTTGGGCGAGGGGGGTCCCTCACAAACCCATACCCTGTGGAGGCCCCGACCAATCGGCTGAGGTAGCATCGCCACAGACTAAGCGCCTGTCCGCTAGCTGAGCAGGCAGCGGTCACCGATATGTCAAGGCAGGCTTGAACAGGCAGAAACAGGCCATTCCCGGGGGCTCCAGCCCAATCGGTCAGGTTTTCAACGCGTGATTGTTCGGCCGGCACGGGAAAAACGGACATCAAATCAAGCTGTTATCATGGGGAAGCTTGCGTCCTGCCAATCTGGACCGATCCGCCACCCACTACAGCCGTCATCACAGCCGATTCAGCGCCATAAGGGCTTCCGGATGCACAAATTCCCCAAGGACCTCGCCCAAGTCGTCATCGAAAAACTGCCGATGAAGAGTATCAAAGGCCTGACGCTGCCGGTGCTGACCAGTTTGCTGGAAACCGTCTTTTTCGCCAGCCTGTCGACGGAAGAGGCGCAACAGATCCTCTGTTCGCTAACGTACATCAACCCGGACCTGCCCGACCCGGATCCGCCCAAGCGGGTGCCGGCCGATCGCTGGGGACTGGTGCGCTTCCGCCGCCACATCCCCTTGACGGTCGCCAGCCTGGTCAAACTCTCCAAAGCCGCAGCCCAGAGCTCCAGCAACCTGGCTGTCTACCATGACGACAAGGGCCGGCTCTTCGTCTGGGGCATGCTCGACCAGACCAGCCGCTATGCGGACTATCTCAATCTGGAAACGACGATCGGGGCGGACGTCCCCGGCTATTTCAACGTCGTCATCAACAGTGTGGGGAATCTCTCGGTGTACCGCGATTACACGCTGATCGGCGGCATCAAGCACAACCAGATCATCAGCCGCGGATTCAACGTGCTGCAGTTCGGCCCGATCGGCAAACTGATCCGCAAAAGCGTCGAGGCCTATGTCGAGGGCGTCAAAAGCGCCGTCGGCACGGCCGCCTATGCCCCGGTCGACCATTGGAACGAATCCCTGAGCTGGTACTGGCTAAGCTCGCTGCGTCGGGTCCTGATCAACATCCAGGCATACCGCAACGGGGGCTCACTGCTGCTGATCCCGCCCGGTCCCGTCCAGTACCAGCGCCAGCTGGACATCAAGTACAAGATCGAATATCCCCGTCTGCCGATCGCCCTGCACGGCTTGGCGACGGCCGCCATCCTGCGCCATCACGCCGAGGTCCGCATCGCCGACGAGTACATTGCCCGGGACAAGCGGACGATGCCGGTCCACCTCTTTCAGGAGAGCAGCCGTGAAACGATCGACGAGGAGCACCATGCCGCCGAGATCACCGGCTGCATCCGGTTCATCGCCTCGTTGTCGCGCAGCGACGGCCTCGTCCTGACGGATTTCGGGCTGAACGTCCTCGGTTTCGGGGTGGAGATCAAGTCCCATGAAGCGATCGAGAGCATCTTCATCGCCGGGGACATCGCCGGCACGCCGAAGAACCTCCAAAAGACGGACTATAAGCAGTTCGGCACCCGCCACCGTTCGATGATGCGGTTTTGCCGGCGCAACCCGGGCAGTCTGGGCTTCGTCGTCTCACAGGACGGTGACATCCGGGCGATGACACGGGTGGGCGAGCGCCTGATCATCTGGGAAAACATCGAGATCCAGCTAGGCTAATGCCTAGAAGGCATAGACCAAGCTGGCCATGACATTTCCCTTGCGGTAGCTACGGTCGCTGTAGTCGGCGTCGGTGATGTTTGAGGCGTTGAGGGCGTAAGTGGCCTGCATGATCAGCGACAGGCTTTCCCAAAGGGGCTGTTGGACGTCGAGGCTGAACTGGATCAGGTTGTCCGAGCGCAGTTTGACCGTCTCCAGGCTGGGTGCCAGGGCCTGGTCGTTCTGGAAGTAGCTGACCTGATACACATCGGGTTTGGCGAAGCCCAGCCAGGAATAGCGGCCCGTCAGCCGCACCGTCGTCTGCCAGAGGCGCCAGTCCAGGGCGAGGTAGGGGCCATGGCTGAGATAGCTGTAAGCGAGGCGACTGCGGATCGCATAGGGCGTGCCGTCCTCGAGGCGGGCGATCCGCTCGGAGACCGTGTCGTCAGCCGCCGCCACGTTGAGCAGGTCATAGCCGCCGCTGACAACCAGGCCCGCCAGACCGGGCGGTTGCCAGACGGTGGTCGCCCCCAGCCCGCCGTTGATGCTGCTGCGGTCGGCGACGGTGGGGTACTGGGCCGTCTCGACCATGCCGTAGACGCTGCTGGCCAACGTGGGGCTCCAGGCCAGCTGCAGGCGGGGCGTCATCCGGTGGGACATCAGGAAACTCTGATTCGCGAGAAAATACCAGCTGAACTGGTAATCGCCCGTTAGGGCCAAAAAGCGAGACACCGGCCAGTCGAAGAGGACTGAGCCGGTGTGTCCGAGCATATTGAAGTCTCGACTGGTCATGCCAGCATAGCTGCCGGGCACCGCCCCCAGGTTGTTACCTGCCCAAAGCCCATACTGCGCCCTGATGTTCGGACTGAAGCGGTAGGCGGCGGTCAGTTGTAACTGACTGGTGGCATCCGCCAGGCCCCGGGCCTCGGGGCTGTAGCTGACGTTCGAGTCGTAGCCCGACCCCAAACTGGCATAAAAAGAAAAGGGCCTTCCGGCCCGTGATTGCTGCCTGCCGCGAATCGAGTCGATAAACAGTTGGGCGTCTTTGGCCTGCTGGGATCCCGGATCGATCTGGACGACCTGCTGGAACGATTTGACGGCGTCATCGAAGCGGTTCAGCTGGTAGTTGCAGGCACCCAGGTAATAAAAGACGGTGCCGGAGCGGGGATAACGCGCCAGCGTGGTGACGAAGGCTTTGGCCGCTTCGAGAAAGCGACCCTGCTCGTAACGCTCGATCCCCTCCCGGAAATCCCTGTCCAGGGCGAGGGCCTGTTCAAAGGAGCGTTGGGCGAGCACGCCGTCCAACACCTGGATCCAGGATGCGGCGTTGGATTTGAGTTCGGCGGCAGCCGGCGTGGGCCCCACGGCGGTGAACTGATCCCGGGCCTCGGCCAGCTGGCCTAGGGCGTAATGGGCCAAACCCATCCCGAAGGCAACTTCGCCTTTGGTCTGGGGGTAATGGCGCTTGGCCTCGGCGAAGGCCGCCAGGGCCAGGTCGTGCTGGCCCAGCCCGTAGTAGGAAAGGCCGAGATAGTAGTAGGCGTCGGCATTGGTCG
>JACMPN010000603.1 GCA_014377495.1 Candidatus Sericytochromatia bacterium | reverse complement strand
GGGCCATGCGGATCAGCTCACCGCCCAACGAGAAGTTGGTCAGAGTCGCTTCGGGATGCACGGTGCGGATGAGGAAGTCTGCGTCCTGGGCGGCCAGCTCGGTGATCTGCTTGATCGTCAGGAACATGCTGTGGGCCACGATGTGCATGGCATTGGCGATCTGATCGGGTGTCGTCCAGCTCGCCGGAACGTCCGAGGCGATGACGATGTCGGCGCCCATCTGACGGGCGACGTCCACGGGCAGGTTGCTGAGCACGCCGCCGTCGACGAGGATCCGGCCATCGCGCTTCACCGGCGTAAAGATGCCGGGGATGGCGCAGCTCGCCTGGACGGCATCGGCCAGGTTGCCTTCGCTGACGATCAGGCGCTCACCGGCCTTGAGGTCGGTGATGATCACGTGCAGGGGGATCTTGAGGTCGTTGAAATTGTCGCCTTTGGCGTGACGGGCGAACAGGCGGCGGATGTTTTCGGAGGGGACCAGGCCCATCATGCGGGGAATGGTCAGCGGGGCAATGTCTTTCCAGGACATGAGGCGCGCCTCGCGCTCCATGTGATAAACATCGTTGCCGAAACAGAAAGCGGCCCCGATCAGGGCGCCCATGCTGGCGCCGACAACGAAGTCCGGGACGATACCGGCCCGATCCAGGGCTTGGAGCACCCCGATGTGGGCGATCCCGGCAGCCCCACCGCCCGAAAGCACCAAACCAATCTTCGGACGACGTCCGCTGCGGGTAGGCACGTCAACCTCCTCGTTGAAATAGCCTGGAGTCCTAAGAATCTGAATACCCGTTGTACCAGTAAAGCAAACGGCCGTACTTGCCTATTCGACGCCCTGTAACAATTCTTCGTCCGCCGCATCCCGCTTATGATCGCGCCGCACCTGTCGATTGTAAAGGTTTATGAAGTAAGTCCTGACTGGCCGTCTTAAGCCAATTTCGTCCGTCCCCCGGAGCGGCACCCCGCCGCCCGCCTGGATTAGGGCCTACCAAAAGGAGCGCCGGTCGGGCGTGTTATACTCGCCGCACGTCACAGTCTGTTCCGTGCGGAGCGCCGGGTTTCTGAAAGGTTTCGGAAAGCCCAGTGCGGCCTGTCCGGCACCACAAGGGGGATCCCATGGTTCCACGCGCGATGATCATGTCGGCCGGCGTCGGCTCCCGGCTAGAGCCGCTCACCTCGGCGTTGCCGAAGCCGATGGCACCCATCGGCACGGTGCCGACGCTCGGCCACATCCTGGCCATGCTGCATCAGCACGGCATCCGCGAAGTGGCCGCCAACCTCCACTACCGGGCCGACGTGGTCCGCGAGTACTTCGGGGACGGCAGCGCGTTCGGCCTGGAGATCCGCACCCACGAGGAGCCCACGCTGATGGGCACCGCCGGCGGCGTAAAGCATTTCGAGAGCTTCCTCGACCGGACCTTCGTCGTCATCAGCGGCGACGCCTGCAGCGATGCCAACCTCACGGCACTGGTCGCCTTCCACAGGGCCAAAGGTGCCCTGGCGACGATCGCCATGACCGAAGAGGCCGACACCAGCAAGTTCGGCGTCGTCGTCACCGATGCCGAGGGGCGCATCGAGGCCTTCCAGGAAAAGCCGAAACCGGAAGACGCCCTTAGCCACTGGGTGAACACGGGCATCTATGTCTTCGAGCCGGAGATTTTCGCCCTGATCCCCGCCGACACCGTCTACGACTTCGGCTCCCAGCTGTTTCCGGCCCTGGCCGAGGCGGGGGGGGCGTTTTACGGCTTCCAGCTGCAGGACTCCTGGTGTGACATCGGCTCGCTGGAGCAGTACCGTCTCGCCCACTACGACGCCCTCGAAGAAAAGGTGAAGCTGGCCATGCCCGGCACCCGCACGTCCTGGGGATGGCTGGGCAAAGGGGCCATCGTCGATCCGACGGCGGAGATCACCGGACCGACGATCATCGGGGCCGGGGCCCGCGTCGAGGCCGGCGCCCGCCTGACCGGCCGCAACACGATCGGCGACAACGGCGTCATCGGCGCCGGTGCCCAGATCCACGACGCGGTCCTCTGGCAGGACGTGCGCATCGGCACGGGGGCCCAGTTGGACTCCTGCATCCTGGCCAACGGCTGCACGGTCGGTGCCGATGCCCGGATCGAGATTGGGGCCGTGATCAGCCGGGACTGCCACCTGGAGAGCAAGGCCCACATCGGGCCCGGCGTGCGGGTCTGGCCCGGTCACCACATCAAGGGTGTCTCGGTGTTGGCCGACTTGAAGGCCTAGGCTTCAAACGAAACGGCAGGGCTGGCAGAGTGATGCCGGCCCTGCCGTTTCGTTTGGCGGTGGCGTCCGTTGGTCGGCTGAACGGTGGCGCGATTCGGGGCTGCGGGCGCCCCAGACCGCCTGCGTCGGGAAGGACGGAGGAGATGACCGCGCCAAGCACTCGATCGCCCGGGCGGCGTACCCAACGGTCAAGGCAGTGGGCCAACGCTCCCCCCTCTCCATTTTGGAGAGGGGGGCTGGGGGGGGTGAGGTGAGAGCGCCACCCACCCGAGAGGTGCGCTCGAACGCCACCCTCGCCGAATCGCGCCACCGCTCAGCCGACCAACGAACGCCATGCCCCCTAAAGCGGGGCTTGTTCCTGCCAAAACGGCCGGTCGATCACCGTCGCCGGCGTGCCGTCAATAAACACCGACGTGCCGCTGGCCGCCCATTTTGCCTTGACCAGGCCGAGGACGATGGCGTCCCCCTGCGGCCGGGAGGCCACCGAGGTGACTTTACCGATCGTCGCGCCTGCCTCGTCGAGGACGGGATCGCCGACCTTGGGCACCGTCTCATCCGGCAGGGCCAGGCCGACGACGAACTTCTGGACCTTCTGGTAGGTCCGCAGGCGGGCGATGACTTCTTGGCCCAGGTAGCAGCCCTTGCTGAGGCTGATCGCACCCTGCAGGCGGGCTTCCCAGGGGTTGGTGTCCTCGCCCATCTCAGCCCCGTAGGCCGGGAATCCGTCGAGGATGCGACGCCATGCCAGCGCCTCGCTGCCGACCGGGCGGGCCCCGGCCTCGATCAGGGCCTCCCAGCAGACCGCAGCCTGATCCGCCGGGCCGATGAGGCGGAAACCCATCCCGCCGATCCAGCGGTGCTGCCAGAGGGTGACGGGCACACCCGCCAGGGAGGCCGTCACGGCCGTAAAGGCCTCGGGCACGGCCACGTCCAGGGACGCCAGGGTCTGGGCGGCCGCCGGCCCCAACAGTTCGAACTGGACGGTCGTCTCGGTCAATGGCTCGATCGTGACGTCTTCCGTGATGATGTATTTGTTCAGCCAGGCGGCTGTCTTTTCCCGGTTGGCCGGCTGGGTGACGACCGTCAGCTCCGAGTCGGCGGCGACCACCTCGATGAGGTCGACGACGGTGCCTTTCCAGTTGGAAACGACCGCCCAGGTGACGCCGCCGACGGGCAGGGCCTGGATTTCCTGGGTGGTGAAGTTGTGCAGGAACGGTAGCCGGTCGGCACCCGTCAACCGCATGCGGCCATGGTGCGACCCGTCCACGAGGGCCGTGCCCGTCAGCAGGGCGCCGAACTCGGCGGCGACATCGCCATAATGGGCCACGACCCGCGTCTCATCCTCCGTGCGCACCTCAGCCCCTGCCGGCTGCACCCGCCCCCGCCATGCCTGCAACGTCATTTCATCCTCCGGTACCGTCTCAGCCACCCCGACCCAGGGTGACCCACGCCCACTTTATCAAAGCGGCGTCCCGAAATGCCGACACCCCTCCCGCCGGGCACACTGGCAGCGACAGCGGCCATCGCCCCGGTTCAGGGGAGCCCGTTTGGGACGGGGAGCCCGTTCGGGACGGGGAGACAAACGCACATCGCCAACCCCCCGGCAGGGGGAAGTACGGCAGACACCGTGCCACCATGGGCATCCACCAGGCGTTTGACGATCGCCAGGCCCAGACCGCTGCCTTTGCCGAGCGTACGGCCGCTCTCGGTCTGGTGCCAGCGCTCGAACAGCTCCGACAGCTCCGACGCCGCCACGCCCGGCCCGTCGTCGGTCACGGTCACCGCCACGTGCTGGTCGACATGGCGGGCGGAGACCCGGACCGTCTGTTTGGCGAACTTGATGGCGTTGTCGAGCAGGTTGGTCAATACCTGCCGCAGTTGCCGATCGTCACCGAGCAGCAGGGGCAGGTCCCGGGGCACGTCGAGACGGAGTTGCAGGCCCCGACCCGCCGCCAGGGGCCCCGCCTGGGCCACGGCATCGTCCAGCAGGAGCCCCAGCGAAATGGTCTGCTGCTTGACGGGAGACAGGCCCGACTCCAACCGGTTCAGGTCCAGCAACTCGTTGATCATCTGCAGCATCTGCCGGGCGCTGGCAATGACGTGGCCGGAGAACTCCCGGCGTTGCCCGGGGGCCAGATCGACCGCCATCAGATCCGCAAAGCCGATGATCGACGTCAGCGGACTGCGCAGGTCGTGGACGATCATCGAGGTGAACTCGGACCGCAGGCGTTCACTGTCGTCGCGCTGCGTCTTCAGTTGCAGCAGCGCCCGCACCCGGGCAATCAACTGCGTCCGGTCGACGGGCTTGGTGAGAAAGTCATCGGCCCCGGCCTCGATGCCGTCGATGCGGTCCTGCTTGGCGTCGAGAGCCGTGACAAGGACGATGGGCAAAAAACGGGTCTGGGGCTGGAGGCGGAGCCGGCGGCACACTGCCCGACCGTCGGGCTTGGGCATTTTGACGTCGGGCAGGACGATGTCGGCACTGGCCGCCAGGCGCAGTGCTTCTTCGCCGTCGCCGGCCTCCAGGATCTGATAGCCATTGCCAGCCAGCATGGCGATCAGGAGCGTGCGGTTGTCTTCGCTGTCGTCAGCCACGAGCACACGAGCAGGGCCATGGATCATCGCGGGCGGCACCCCTTTGTCTGGGCGAAAAGCGGTCACGGGCCTGCGCCGTCGCCGGGTCTCGTTCGGGATGCCGAACGGGTCAAGCAAGATCAGGCCTTCCCATACTCTAAGCCCTGGGGAAACGTCCAGCCAAGCGGCATGTCCCTGCCTCCTGCCAGCCTGTTGTCCATATCGCCCAAACTAACGAAATTTGCCTGCCACAATCCACCCTAACACCGGCCGGATGGCCCATGAGCCAATGGGAAGCATGTCATACGGCCCGAGCCGTTGCCGCCTGGAAGGACTCTCACATGGCTCCCAATCACCTCCGACCGGACACCGTCTGCCGTGTCGGCGATTTGGTCACGCTGACCGTTCCGGAAGGCGTCGTCGGCGAGTGGTCCTATGAGGCACGGGTGCTCTGGCTCCGGGCCGGCCACGTCGGGCTGACGCCCCCCACCGGGTCACGCTGGCAGAGCCTGCTCAGTCCCGGCCGGGGGTTATTCCTGGACGTCCGGCAAGGCACTGTCGCTGCCCGGTTGCGGCTGGTCATGGTCGGCCTCACGGCGGACCTGCCCCCGGTCCTCGTCGTGCACCGGCCGGCAGAGTCGGTCACCACCCCGCCGGCTGCGTCTCAAACTCGTCGGGCATCACCTGGCTGAGCACGTCGTCGAGGCTGCACAGCCCCGCCCGCACCTTGTCCATGGCGTCCCAGTACAGCGTCACCATCCCGGCGGCGACGGCAGCGCGCTTGAGCTGCATCGCCGTCACGCCCGGCTGGCTGATCAGGGTCCGCATGCCGTCGTCCGGGATGAGCAGTTCGTGGATGCCGATCCGCCCCGCAAAGCCGATCTGCCGGCAGGCCCCGCACCCGGGACCGGCCTGAAACACGGGCGGCGGCGTGCGGCCGGTGAGGCCCAACATGGCCAGGGCCCGCTCATCGAGGATCTGCGGCACCTTGCATGCCGGACAGAGCCGGCGCAGCAGCCGCTGGGCACAGACCATCAGCACGGTGGCACTGATCATGTAGGGCTCGATGCCCATCTCCAGGAACCGGGCCACGGTAGCGGCGGCGTCGTTCGTGTGCAGGGTGGACAGCAGCAAATGGCCGGTCATGGCCGCCTCGACGGCCACCTCGGCCGTTTCCCAGTCGCGGATCTCGCCGATGAGGATGACGTCAGGGTCCTGCCGCAAAAAGCTGCGCAGGGCCCGGGCAAAGGTCAGCCCGATGTCGGGCTTGACCTGGAGCTGGTTGATCCCGGCCAGGGTGTACTCGATGGGGTCCTCGGCCGTCTGGATGTTCACGGCCGGGGTCTGGATCTCGTTCAGGGCCGAGTAGAGGGTCATCGACTTGCCGGAGCCCGTCGGACCGACGTGGAGGATCATCCCGTAGGGGGCCGTGATCTTCGTGCGGTAGCGGGCCAGATTGTAGGCGGACAGGCCCAGTTCGGCCAGGGGCCGCACAGACTTCTGCTTGTCGATGATCCGCATGACCACCTTTTCGCCGAAGTTCATCGGGGCGGTAGACACCCGCAGATCAAAGTCCGCCCGGCCGCGGGCGAACTCCCGGTACACGATGCGGCCGTCCTGGGGCATGCGGCGCTCCGTGATGTCCAGGCCGGCCATGACCTTCAGGCGGGCGATCAGCGGAAAGATCAGCCGCTGGGGCTGGAAGCGGTTGGCGATGATCAGCTGGCCGTCGACCCGGTAGCGGACGACAACCTCGTTTTCCCAGGGTTCGATGTGGATGTCGGAGGCGCCCATCTCGTATGCCGTCTCAATGACATTGTTGACGAGGAGGATGATCGGTGCTGACCGTTCGCCACCCGTGTCGCTGCCGGAGAGGGGGACTTCCTCGATCTTGTAGGTCTGCCGCAGCTGGGCCTCGATCGTGGCCATGTCGGTGAGCGGCTTGGTCCCTTTGGTGGTCTTGGGCGCCTCGGCGGGCTGAGGCCGGTACTCCAGCAGGGCCTGGATGTCCTTGGGTTCGGCGATGCAGATCTCCCCGGCGATGCCGGCGAAGGAGCGGTCGATCCCCTCCAGCAGGGCCGGATTGAATGGGTTCGAGGTGACGAAATCCGTCCGCCCGCCATCGCCGATGAGGGCGATCACCTGGTTTGAGCGGCAAAACGATACCGGAAAGGCCCCCAGGCGGACCTGCGTGGCGTCGATCTGGGGCAGGTAGCGCAGGCCGCTGTACCCGGCGATCAGCGTCGCCAGGTCGTTGGAGGCCACGCCCACCTCGGCGGCGGTGACGAGCAGCTCAGCCCAGCCCATGCGGGTCAGCCGGGCCGACTCGTGCGGCGGCAGGGCCGTCTGCCCGACCAGATAGTCCTTGAACCGGCTGAAATCGAGCGTCATGCGCGTTTCGACGCCGACAGGGACAGGCACGTCGTCCTGCAGGGACTTCCAACGCTGGTTGCGGGAGAGGCAGCGCCGCACCGTGGCCAGCAGAGACTCCTCGGTGACCGGCTTGATCAGGTAGTCGGCGGCGCCGACGGCAAAGGCTCGCGCCTTGTCCTGATCGTCCTCGTGGGCCGTGACAAAGACGATGGGAATATGATAGGTGGCCCGGCCGTTCTGGAGTCGGAAACAGGCCTCGTACCCGTCCATGCCCGGCATCGAGACGTCCAGGAGGATCAGGTCCGGCACGGCCTCGGTGGCATATTTCAGCCCGTCGTCCCCGGTCTCCTCGGTCCGCACCTCAAAGCCCTTGCGCCTCAGCAGGGCCGCCAGCAGGGCCCGGACACTGGCATCGTCATCGATGATCAGGACGCTGCCGTGCACCTTCTCCACCGCCACCGGCTCCGCCCGGCTGTGCAGGAAATGCACGGCATTGCGCAGCTCGGCCACGTTGACCGCGATCCCCGCCATCAGGGACGCAGCCGGCAGATGGTCGAGGGACTCCTGGTGCTTCAGGTCCTGCTCGATGAGCCGGCTGATGACGCTGATCGTCGGAAAGCCGTAGCTCGCCGCCGAGCCCGACAGGTCGTGACAGCGCCGCATGACGGTCGTCGCCACCGACCCGTCCCAATCACCCGCCTGCAGCTGCGACCAGAAATTGCCGATTTCGGCGATCTTCTCCGGCAGGGCGGCGGCATACTCGTCGCGTAACGCCCGCAGGTCGGGATCGTCCTCAAAAAGCCCATCTTCCCAGTTCATTCAGGTCGCCCTTCCGTGCCGGCTGCATCGTGACCGCAGGTCAGAATACCATTCGCCTCCGGGCGGCTGGCAGCCCGTCTCCGGTGGAACTGCGTCGTCAGGCTCGCCCAGGATCGGCGGGCAGGCTACACTGGGGCCACGAGTCACCGACTGCGGCCAGCGCCGAGCGTGCCCGGCTCCGTCCATCCGTCCCCCTGGGAGAGCACCGTGGCCCGCATCCTGATCGTCGAAGACAACCCGGACAACCAAAAACTGATCGGCCTGCTGCTAAAGCGTGACGGTCATGATCTGGCGTTCGCCGAAAATGCCGAAGCGGCGCATGCGGCCGTGGCCGAGCAGATCCCGGACCTGATCCTGATGGACATCCAGCTGCCCGGCACAGATGGTCTGGCCCTGACGGCGGAGCTGCGGGCCAAGTTCATCCTGACTGGCGTCCCCGTCGTCGCCCTGACGGCCAACGCGATGAGCGGCGACGAGGAAAAGATCCTCGCCGTGTGCGATGGCTACATCGCCAAACCGATCAACACCCGCACCCTGAGCAGTCAGCTCACCCCCTTTCTGAATCCGGCCTGATCCCGGCCGCCGACCTGGTTTCCACCCATGCAGCAACGCTACAAACGCCTGATCTCCATCGGTTTCGGACTGGCCCTGGCCATCCAGGCGCTGACAGGGGGGATGGCTTACCGCAACGCCTTGCAGCAGGTCGACAACGCCACGGAAATCGAAGACGCCAACGAGATGATGACCAGCCTGAACACGCTGCTCAACGACCTGCAGAACGCCGAGGCCTACCAGCGGACGTACGTGATCACCGGGGACAAGCGCTTTCTCAAGGACTTCGAATCGGCCACCAACAACCTGGAGCAGGACCTCCATGCGGCGCAAGTGCTGACCAACAAACGCAGCGGCCAGCAGGCCCGGCTGGCCACCATCGAACCGATCATCCGGGAGCAGCAGATCAACCTGCGGCTCGCCCTGGAGACCTTTCGGACCTCCGGGTCCACGGCGGCCCTGGAGATCATCCGCGAGGCCAATGCCGTTGCCCTGATGGACAAGGTGCGGGCCACGGTCCAGGAAGTGGAATTCGAGGAAAGCACCCGGCTGGAGCAGCGGTCGCAAAAGGCGAAAGACGACGCCCGGCGGACGGCCACCTTCATTGCCATGGCCAGCGGACTGGCATTGCTGCTGGTCGCCTTCGCCAGCTGGATCGTCCGGCGGGACACGGCCTCCCGGATGCAGGCCGAGGCGGATCTGCGCCTGACGACGAGCCAACTGACGGCCCTGATCGAACACCTGCACGCCGGTGTCCTGGTCACCGACACGGCAGGCAACACCTATCTGATGAACCAGGAACTGCGACAGCTGTTCGACTTGGCAGACTCGGCCGAGAGCTGGATCGGCCGCCCGGCCAGCGAGCTTGCTCCCCTGATCGGCGCTCACGTGGCCGATCCGGTCGCCTTTGCCGTCCGGCGGGCCGAGATCGTCGCCCATTCGGAGGACGTCCGGCACGAGGAGCTTTTGCTGGCCGACGGCCGGACGCTCGAGCTGGAATTCGTCCCGATCGTCATTCAGGGCGCCCATTTCGGCCGTCTGCAGATGTTTCGGGACATCACCGGCCGCAAGGAAACCGAAGCCATCCTGACCAAAGCATTGCGTCAGGTCCAGGCCGCCACCAAAGCCAAGTCCGAGTTCCTCGCCAACATGAGCCATGAACTGCGCACGCCGCTCAATTCCGTCATCGGCTTTTCGGAAATGCTCGATGACGAACTGGCCGGCGATTTGAACCTGGACCAGCGGGACTTTGTGCAGACGATCCAGCGCAACGGCATCCACCTGTTGACGTTGATCAATGAGATCCTCGACCTCGCCAAGATCGAGGCCGGCCGGCTGGTGCTTTATTTTGAACCGGTGGACCTGACGCTGCTCATCGACGACGTGATGCAGACGATGCGCCCGCAGGCCGGCAAGAAAGGCATCCCCCTGAGCGTCGATCTGCGGACGACCCAGACCTGGGTGCAGGGAGATCCGGTCCGCCTGCGGCAGGTGATCAGCAATCTGATGACCAATGCCGTCAAGTTCAGTCACGACGGCGATGCCGTCACGGTCACCCTGGACCAGACAGACGGTCAGGCCAGGGTATCGGTACAGGACAGCGGCATCGGCATCGCCCCCGAGGACCTGGGCCGGATCTTCCAGGAGTTCGTCCAGCTGGACAGCAGCCACGCCCGCAAGCAGGAAGGCACGGGCCTCGGGCTGGCCCTGACCAAGCGGTTGGTCGAGATGCACCACGGCCAGCTCTCCGTGGCCTCGACGTTTGGCGAAGGGTCGACCTTTACGATCGCCCTGCCGACGCTGGATCGGGCCGTGATGGCGCCGGTATCGCCCGACACGCCCCTGCTGCCGGTGGTCCTGCTGGCCGACGACGATCCGGATGCCCTGGCCCTGCTGCGGAATACGCTGGGCAGTCTCGGGGTGACCCTGGTGACGGCCACAGACGGTGATACGGCGCTGGAAATGGCTCGGCGTTGTCAGCCGGCGCTGATCGTGCTGGACGTGCACATGCCCGGCCGGGACGGCTGGGAGGTGCTCAGGGCCTTGCGGGCCGATCCTGCCCTGGCCACGGTGCCGGTGATCATGGCCAGCAGCGAGGACAACGCCACGCTGGGATTCCGGCTCGGGGCAAACGATTACCTGGTGAAACCCTTGGACCGGACCCGGCTGCAGGCCCTCGTCCGGCAGTACCTGAACCGGTCGGCCAGCGTCCTGGTCATTGAGGACAATGCGGATTTCTGTCGTTATCTGGCCCGGGCCCTGACGCCCTGGGGGGCTGACGTGCGGGCGGTCAACGACGGCGAAGAAGGCCTCCGGGCCATCGCCGAACGGCGGCCGGACCTCGTCCTGCTGGATCTGAGCATGCCCGTCATGGATGGCTGGACCTTTCTGGGCGCGGTGGACCCGACCATCCCCGTCGTCGTGATCACGGGCATGCCCCTGGAACCGGCCGAACAGGCCCGCCTGGGGCCCCAGGTGCTCGCCGTCTGGCAAAAGGGCCACCTCGACCCGCAGACGCTGATCGGCAACGTGCAGGCGTTGTTGGAGCAGTCGCTCTCCGGCGACGAGGACGACGAGGCCTAATTCCGCTCCGCTGCCGTCCCTGTGCGCCCGAATGCCGTCACAGAACGCCGGTTCGCCCCTAGCCGGAAGGTTCGGGCGGGAGTACGCTCCAGAGAACGCCGGTGAGGCCGCCAAGTCGATTCGTGGAAACACTGAAACGCCAGGAAACCCTCGCCATCACGGATAGCACCGAGCCCCGGCAACGCAGCCGGACCTGCCGGTGCCATGGAGAAAGGACGTCGGACGATGCTCACTCGGGAGACGATTCTCAGCTGGCCCAAAACGGATCTGCATTGCCATCTGGACGGGTCGCTCCGTTTGCAAACCCTGATGGACATGGCCCAACAGATGGACCTGATGAGCGAGTTGCCGGCAGACTCGCTGGCAGGCATGCAGAAGATCCTCGAGTCGCTGGATCACTCCGACTCGCTGGCGGACTACCTCGTCTGGTTCAAGTACACGATCATGGTCATGCAGTCCAAGGAAAACCTGCAGCGGATCGCCTACGAGCTGGTCGAAGATGCTGCCCGTGAAAACGTCAAATACATCGAGATCCGCTACTCGCCCATCCTGCACCGGGAAAAGGGCCTCTCGATGGAGCAAGTCCACGATGCCGTCTGGCAGGGCTGCCAGGACGCCGAAAAGGCCACCGGGACCAAGGCCCGCCTGATCGTCTGCGGCCTGCGCGACCGGTTCGAGTCCGAGTCCTTCCGGCTGGCGGGATTCGCCCAGCATGCCCGGACCAAGGGCGTCGTGGCCTTTGATCTGGCCGGTGGCGAGGCCGGCAACCCGGCCAAGCTGCACGTCCATGCCTACCAGTTTGCCCGTGAAAACAACATGAACCTCACCTGCCATGCCGGCGAAGCCTGGGGCCCCGCCAGCATCCATCAGGCCCTGCATGACTGCGGCGTGCACCGCATCGGCCACGGC
>JACMPN010000602.1 GCA_014377495.1 Candidatus Sericytochromatia bacterium | reverse complement strand
CGCATCGGCGAGCATCCCGCCCAGATCCGGCATGGCCGCAGCCAATGCCGGAAGCCCCTGCACGCCTGCCAGGGCCATTTCCAGATTGAGGACGACCGTGGCCAGCGGATTGTTGATTTCGTGCCCCACGCCTGAGGCCACCATCCCGACCGAGGCCATGCGGTCCGAGATCAGCCGTTGTGTCTGGATCTGCTTTTGGACGGTGATGTCCTTCGTAAAGCAGTAGTAACCGGTGCACTGCCCGTCGAGCTGACGCGTGGCGACGATCGATACCTGCTGATGCAGGGTCGTCCCATCGCGGCGCAGGGCCCGGCACTCGACCTCGACCTTTTCGCCATCCAGCATCTGCCGATGGGCGTCCGTGAGGGCGGGCCAGTCGTCCGGATGAAACAGGCTCAGCCACGCCCGGCCCAGCAGGTCGTCCATGCCGTAGCCGAGCATCACGGCAAACGCCCGGTTGAAGTCCACATAGCGCTGGGTCAGGTCCAGCCGCGAAATGCCTTCCACGGCATTTTCCAGGCCTTTGTAAAGGTCGTGCATCTCCTGGGACGACAGGTCCAGTGAGCGCTCAAGCAGGTAGCGGTCTTGGTCGGCCTCGGCGTAGGAGTCGCTGATGTGCTCCAGCAGGGCCGCCCACGTCGCCGCATCCGGCAGGGTCAGCTCATCGACGAGACCCAACTTGCGCAGTTGGCGCAGCAGGGCGGTATGCATCAGCGATCCCCGTCCTCACTGGTCGACGTCAGGGTCATCGACTGGTTGTCTGGGGCGCGATGCACTTTGGTCTGCGGCGACTCCCTGTCGGGAAGCAACTGGATCATCCAGACGGCTGCCGAATCGTAGCGAAAGGTTTCCAGCTGCATGGCTTTTCCTTCCCGAGTACCGCGCCTGAAAACGGACATCCGGGCGACGGCCCGACATGCGTTGCCTGGACAGCTGTTCGCCGGGTCACGGGAACATGATGCGACTGCAAAACAGCTTAGACAAAAAGTATTACGCAGTTATGGTGGGAACCGCCAGCAGCCGGCATCGCCCCAAGGGGCTACGCGCCGTTCAGCGTCAGGGGTATAGGGGACTGACATCCAAACCGACGCCTTCACCGTACCCCATCATCAGGTTGAAGTTCTGGATGGCCTGGCCGGCCGCTCCTTTGACGAGGTTGTCGATGACACTGATCACCGTCACCCGGTGCGTGCGCTCGTCCACGGCGAGGCCGATGTCGCAGTAGTTGGAGCCCTGGACCTGCTTTGTCGCCGGGAAGCTCCCCAGGGGCATCGTCCGCACGAACGGGCAACCGGCATAGTCCCCCGTATACAGCGTCCGCAAGGCTTCAGCCGTCACCGGAGCCTTCAGGGTGGCGTAGCTCGTGCAGAGGATCCCCCGGGTGATGGGCAGCAGGTGGGTCGTGAAGGTGACGGTCAGCGGTTGCGCCGCCACTTGGCCCAGGACCTGCTCGATTTCCGGCGTGTGCTGGTGCTGGTTCACCTTGTACGCCTGGAAGTTTTCATTCACCTCCGCAAAATGCACGCCCAGAGTCACGCCCCGTCCGGCGCCGGAGACCCCGGACTTGGCGTCGATGATCACGGAGGCGGGATCGATGAGCCCATGCCGGAGCAGCGGCGCCAGGCCGAGGATGGCGCTGGTGGCGTAGCAGCCCGGATTCGTGATGAAGCGGGCCTGGCGCACCGCGTCCCGCCACAACTCGGACAGGCCGTAGACCGCCTCTGCCTGGACGTGACGCGGCGGGGCCGGTTTTTTGTACCACTGCTCATGGACAGCCCCATCAACCAGGCGGAAATCCCCCCCCATGTCGATGACCCGCAGGCCCGCCGCCAGAAACGCCGGGACCAGCTCGGAGCTCTTGCCGGCCGGCAGCCCCAAAAAGACGACATCCGCCCGGGCCGCCACCGCCGCCGGGTCCAGACCGTCCAGGGCATGACCGATGCGGCCGGCCAGATGGGGATAGACCTCGGAGATGGCCTGACCGGTATAGGATTCCGAGCTGAGATAGGTCAGCTGGACCTGGGGATGGGACTGCAACAGCCGGACCAGTTCGATGCCGCTGTACCCCGTGGCGCCGATGATCGCCACCCGTGTCGCCTGTGTCATGATCGTCTGTCTCCCCACCGAACCATCTCGAAAATCGCCCTGTGCCAGCAGCATGCCGTCTCACCCGTCTGCGTGCAACGCCTGTCCGACATCATCCCCAGGGTCAGGGAGACATCGGCTGTGGCATGCTGAACGCACCCGCCTGTGCAATCAAGTCCGCCGAAGGCCACCGTGAACGCTACCCGCCTGCCGCCGCTCAGCTACTCGAATCTGACCACGTTTGCCGCCTGCCAGAAGCAGTATGAGCTGCGTTACCTCAGTGCCCTGGGCTGGCCCCTGATCCCGGCGGGCGATGCCGTGGCCTCGGAAGAGGCCGAGCACCTCGGCAATCTCTTTCACCTGGCCGTGGAACAGCGGGCCAACGACCAGGACGTCTCCCTCCTGCTGAACGAGTCGCCGAAACTGCATGCCTGGTGGCTGGCGTTTTTGCGGAACCGGTTCGACAGGCCCCAAGGCCACGTCTGGCATGAGGCCAGGCTAGGGCTGCCGTTCGGCGACGAGCGGATCCTCGTCGTCATGGACCGGCTGCAGAACATCGACGGCCAATGGACCGTTTGGGACTGGAAGACGGGCCGCCAGTTCCAGCGTGAGGCATTGGGCAAGAGCTGGCAGACACGGCTCTACCGCTTTGCCCTTGCCCAGGCCGGACAGATCTTCAATGCCGGCGAACCGATCCCGCCGGCAGCCATCACGATGGCCTACTGGAGCGCTGAGCATGACCGGATCGAGCGCTTTCCCTATGATGCGGAGGCCTACGCTGCTGACGGCCAGGCCATCCTGCTGGCGATCGGCAAGTTGCATGTCGCCCGCACGGCCGGCTTTCCGATGACCGGCCTCGGCACGGCCTGTGACGCCAAAGGCCGTCCGTGCTCGTTTGTGCCGCTCTGTCTGGGGACCACGGGGGCCAACGATCTGATGGCCGAAACCTGGGAACCCGACGGCGATCCGGTCCGTGAACCGGACGACGATCCGTTCGTCTGATGGAATGGCTGAACTACCACCACCTGCTCTATTTTTGGGTCGTCGCCCGAGAGGGCAGTGTCACCAAAGCGAGCCAAGTCCTGCATCTCGCCCAGCCGACGATCAGCGCCCAGTTACGCAGCCTGGAAGAGTCGCTGGGCGAGCCGCATTTTTCCCGGGAGGGCCGGGGCCTGGTCCTGACCGAGACGGGCCACATGGTCTACCGCTATGCCAGCGAGATTTTCGCGATTGGGCAGGAGATGCTCGACGCCCTGAAAACGCGCCCCGTCGGCCGCCCCCTCAAACTGCACGTGGGCGTGGCGACGGTGGTGCCCAATCTTGTCGCCCACCAGTTGCTCTCCTCCGCCTACCAATTGCCCGTCCCGGTGCAGATTATCTGCCAACACGACACCTCCGACCGGCTCCTCGCCAGCCTGGCCATGCACGAGCTGGATCTGGTGCTGACGGATGCCCCCATCGGTCCCGGTGTCAAAGTCCGGGCCTATAACCACGTCCTGGGCGAATGCGAGGTGGGGCTCTTCGGGACACCGGCCCTGGCTGCCCGCTACCAGGAAGGGTTTCCCCGCTCCCTGCATCAGGCCCCGATGCTGCTGCCCACAGCCGGGACCAGCTTGCGGCGTGCCCTCGACCAGTGGTTCGACAGCCTTGACATCAAGCCGCAGATCGTCGGCGAGTTTGCCGATTCGGCCTTGATGAAGGCTTTCGCCTTGGACGGATTGGGGGTTTTCGCCCTGCCGGTCTTTGTCGGTGACGACCTGCAGGAACGCTATGGTTTCACGGCCATTGGCCGGATCGAAGGGGTCAAGGAGCGGTTTTATGCCATTTCCGCCGAGCGCCGACTGAAGCACCCGGCCGTCATCGCCATTACGAACGCCGGCCGACAAATACTCGCCGGCCAACCGCTTTCGGGATCGTAATCATCGGTGCCTGGGACGCCATGCGCGGGATTGTCGGTGAAAATTGGCATCATTCCCCAATGGGCGTGGCGTGACATCTTAACAGGCCAGACGGCCATCCGCACTGATGGCATGGCGGTCATAGATGCCGAGATTGGCCCAAATACCCGGCAGTCGGCCCCGCATACTGCCAAGTCTGCACATTGCGCAAGATCCAGGGCGCCTTTACTGACTCCACCATGGCCCAGCCGCCATCGCCTCCCGGCCCCGGGAGGAAACTGCCGGCTTCCACGGTCTTGATGGGGCGTCCGGATTCGCGCCTATTCGCAGGCCCTGAGCCCACCGGGATCCTCGCCGTTACCGCAGACACTGCGGCGTCGCAATGCTTATACTCGGACCGAACACCTGTTTGCGCACCGGATTGCCCCGCCAAGGCAGATTGCAACCTCACTGCCTGAAATCCAGAGGAATCCACCATGCCCAACGATCGCCTTTTGCGGCGCCCGGTCCGGATTGCAGCCTTGTCCGCCATGGCAACGGGATTTGGCAGCCGACCGGCATTGGCAACACTGGCGAGCGACCTGGTTGAGCCGGCCGCCTTGGGGCGGCGCTATCATGCAGTGACCCGTCCCGGCGAAACTGCGCAGGGCGATGGTCGCCCGCTGCACATGGATGGCCGACGCGACGCCAAGGGTCTCGGCATGCACGCCAACGGCGTGGTGGAGTCGTTACGGGCGCAGGCGTGTTTGTCCGCGATGCCCCGCTGACTGGGCTGAGGCCAGGCTCGCAGTCGCACCCTAACATGCCGCAGCGATGAACACGGCGATCATGTTGTTGTCGCGACCTCACGACGGCCGCAGCCACCGCTGACATAGACCGACCCAGTGTTCAGCGGCGTTTCCAGACGGTCGTGTAAGTCACGATGTACTGGTACTTCCGGGCGTGCTCCCGGATGACCAGCGGCATGTCGTGGGCTGAAACCAGCTCAAACTCGTCCGCCAGCGCTGCATGCAGCGTGTCCTTCGACCACACGGGCTCGCCATTGGCAATGTAACCGCCCAGCCAAACCTCCCGGGGACTGAATTGCTCCAGCCACGAGAACGGCGTCGTCATCACCAAAATGCCGCCCGGCCGGACGAGGCCACGAGGCCCACCCAGGCGAGACAGCAGGGAATTGGGGCTGGGAAGACGGCAGATCAGGTTGGCCATCAGCACGGCATCGAAACCGACGAAATCCGGTGGCAGTGAACAGGCATCCGCCTGCCGGAAGGAAAGCCGTGACCGGTCGATGGCGGGATCGATCGTCGCCGTCAGCGCTGCCCCGAGATCGCCCTCGTCCTTGCGGAAGTAGGGCATCTGGCCGTTACGCTGTAGCGTGTTCGCCGCCTCGATGAAACCGGCGCTGAGGTCCACCCCGATCACTGATTCGAACGTGCGGGCCAACTCGAACGTCGACCGGCCGACGGCGCAGCCGACATCCAGGGCCCGACCCGACGTGATCCCGGCTGCCAGCGCTGCGTCCCGGACCAGATCGGCACAGCGCACCGGAAAGGCCGTCGCATCGTGGGGACCAAAGGCGTAGGGCATTTGGTCGCCCGGTTCGCCGAAGTGCAGGACGAGATACTCGTTCAGGGCCTGCTGTGACTCGTAGACGTTCGCCGCACTGTCGGCCCCATCCAGGCGGACGGCATCGCTCGGGGCGTTGGCGTCGTCGGGCCGGACGAGCCGGAAGCCCGCATGCTGGAAAAAGTGCGGCCGGAAATGAAATCGGGCCCAGATGCTGGCTTCGTCGCCGGTGCTGGCGAAGGATCCGCCCAGGATCATCTGGTGCTTGCCGTCAAAGCAGGGCAGGCTGAAATCGTCATAGAACGGGTCAGCCTGGAAACCCTGCAACGGGTTGAAATGGTCCTCGCACCATTGCCAGACGTTGCCCATGGCGTCGTGGATGCCGTTGGCGTTCGCCGGAAAGGCGTCGACCGGCACTTCCGAGCCGAAGGCGAGGTTCAGATTCAGGCCAAAGCGGGCTGCCAATGCCCGGCCATCCGCCGTCATCACGGGATCCCGCCCCGTTGCCACCTGCCGGCCCGTCATCTCGGGGGCCCGCAGGCGGTGGTGTTCCGCTTCCGTCAGCACCCGATAGGGGGCCCCAGCGCCGTCCTGGGCTGTGCGCCAGGCGCAGTAGGCCTTGGCTTCGTGATAGTTGACGTCCGCCGGCCAGGACCACGGCATCGCCACGACGGCAAAGATCGTCCGCAACCGGTAGTGGTGCAGGCCGGCCGGACCGTCGGGGACCCAGAAGGTGGGCCACTTCGTGTTCCGAAAGCTCCGCCACTGCCAGCCCTCTTCGGTCCAGTAGCGTTGCTCGCTGTAGCCGCCCGCCTGGATGAACGCGTAATACTCCCCGTTGCTGATCAACTGGCGGCTGGCCTGAAAGGGGCGCACGCGTACCTGACGTTCGCCGTATTCGTTGTCCCAGCCGTAGCTGGGCCAGTCGGCCGGTTTGCCGAAGCTCGCTTCGCCTTCGGCGACGGCCACCAGGGGGTTTTCCGGATAGTCCCGACCTGCCAGCGGCGGAAAGACCCCGGCTGACGGGGCAGTGGCGGACGCATGGACGTCCGGCCACCCGTCCGGCTGGCGCACCAGCTCGATCGGCAGCTCCCGCATCAGCACGGTGGTGGTTTCGATGTGGATCCGTTCGTGCTCGAGGCCCATGACGATCGCCCAGGCGGAGCTGCTGCGGGTGATCGGTGCGTGACCCTCGGCGAGGTCCGGGTGGGAGGCGATGACTTGGCGGACCGTCTCATAGACCAAACGCCGGTAGGCCTGCACGTCGCGCACGGAGGGCCATTGCATGGCGTTTTTGGACATGTCGTCCCAGGACATCTCGTCGACGCCGGCTTCAAGCAGGGTCTCAAAATACGGGTTGACGGGCGCCTTGGCCAGGCCGGCGACGCGTAGTTTGTTCAAATAGAGGGCCGCCGGGTGACCGTAGTAGAAAACCAGCGGATGGCGCAGATCGTGGTAAGGAGGCCGGAAAAAGGCTTCTTCGCCCTGGAGGGCGGCAAAGAGGATCTCGGTGATCGCCCAGCTGTTGTCAAAGTAGTCGAGCAGGTCCTCGCGCGAGCAGCGGCTGACATCGGGCTGCGGCAATGAGGTGATGCGCCCATCGGGTCCCACACCGGGGCACTGTCCCGACAACGGCAACTTGCCGGTCCACCAGTCGTCCCCTCGTGCTCCCCGCAGCCAGGAATCGTCTTGCCCACTCAGGTTCTGACGCCATGCGTCGTCCCGGTTCTCTACGTGGCTTGCGGCGAAACCTGTCCCCATTGACGCTGTTCCTCAACTCGTGGCGTGCGGATCCGGCGACAGCCAGACCGTCAACAACTATAGCGCTAATCGCCACACGGGTTGAGGCGGCACGCCGAGAGCCAGTCACCGTTTCAAACTCCGCCTTCACCGATCCCGGCGGGCGATGCCGACAACGATGGCGACGGCGGCGGTCCGGGGCGAGGCAATCCGCCTTGTTTGGCCGCAGTCCGGGGGTACGCTTCGCCATCGCTGCGACTTGTTACTGACGCCAGGGAAGCACTACCCTGTGTGACAGGAATGCCGACTGTCGCCCACCGGTCCGGCTCGCTGCCATCCAGACCAGAAACGTCCAAACCGATTGTGATCAACACCAAAACCACGTTACTGGCGTCGCTGGCCGTCCTGGCCTGCGTCGTCGGCGTGCTGGACTATGGTCCGGCCAAAGCACCGTCCCTGTCGGGTCCCGTCCTGATGGTGCATGTCACGGCGTCTGTGGCGCTGATCGTCGCCTGGTTCTGGCTCGACTCCCGGCAGCGGGCGTACAAAGCCACCGCTTTCCTCAAAGTGGCGATGGCCGGTCTGACCATTTTTGCCCTGCCCTATTACCTGCTCCGCTCGCGTGGCCTGCGCTCGGGCAGCAGGGCCCTGGCTTTGGCACTCGGCCTGTTCATGGCGACGATGACCGCTTATCGGGCCGGGGCGTGGCTGGCGCAAACGGTGCTGTGATGACGGAATGCCCGCGATCACCTGCCATGGCCGGCCTGGCGCCGCCGCTGCACACTGACCCTGCTGAAACATGTGAAGGCTGACCTGATGAACCCCCGCATCGCATCGCTGGCCGGCGCCGCTGTCCTGATGGCGCTGGCAGCGCCCCTCATGGCGTATGCCGCACCTGCCGGCACGGTCATCAATGATGTGACGCAACTCAATCCGATCCTGGTGGAGTCGGTGCTGGCCCCCACGTCGATCGCCGAGATCGTGGATGCCGTCAAAACCCACCAGGGGCCGATCTCGGTCGGCGGCGGCCGTTTCAGCATGGGTGGGCAGACTGCCACGGAACAGGCCTTGCAGATCGACATGCGCCAAAGCGATCGGGTCGTGCGGTTCTCAAAGGAGAACAAGGAGATCACCGTCCAGACCGGGATCACCTGGCGCAAAATCCTGGAATACATCGATCCTCACGACCTGTCGCTGCAGATCATGCAGTCTTATGCCAACTTTACGGTCGGAGGATCACTGAGCGTCAACGTGCATGGCCGTTATGTGGGCCAAGGGCCGCTGATCCACGCCGTGAAGTCGATCCGCATCGTCCTGGCGGACGGCTCGCTGGTCACGGCCAGCCCGACGGAGAATCAGGCGATTTTCTACGGGGCCATCGGCGGCTATGGCGGGATCGGGGTGATCGTCGGGGCGACCCTGAAGCTGACGGACAACGTCAAAGTCGCCCGGCGGTCCGAGATGATGCCGACTACTGCGTACAGGTCCTACTTTTTCAAACAGGTAAGGGACAATCCGGGGATTATTTTCCATAACGCCGACTTCACGCTGGGGGCGTACGATTCCGTGCGGGCCACGTCCTACGACAAGACCGACAAGCCGGTCACCATTGCCGATCGGCTCATGCCGAAAGACAAAGACTACTCGCTCCAGCGCAATGCCCTGTGGATGCTGTCGGAATGGCCGTTCGGCCCGTTCTTGCGCAATCAGGTGCTCGACCCGTTTCAGTACCGGGGTACGCCGGTGGAATGGCGTAACTACGAAGCCAGCTATGACGTGCGCGAGCTGGAGCCGGAGTCCCGCAAGGACTCCACGTACGTCCTGCAGGAATATTTTGTCCCGGTCGACAAATTTGACGCCTTTGTGCCGAAAATGGCCGACATTCTGAATCGACACCACGTCAACGTCACCAACGTCTCCATCCGCCATGCCAAAAAAGATCCCGGCACCCTGCTCGCCTGGGCCCGGAACGAGGTCTTTGCCTATGTCCTCTATTACAGGCAGGGCACGTCGCCCGCAGCCCGCCAGGCCGTCGGCGTCTGGACCCGGGAACTGATCGATGTGGCTACGGCGCTAGACGGCGCCTACTATCTGCCCTATCAGATTCTGGCGACCAGCCGGCAGTTCCGGGCAGCGTATCCGCAGGCCGATGCGTTTTTTGCCCTGAAACAGCGCCTCGATCCGACCAACAAGTTCCGCAATAAATTGTGGGACGCCTACTACCAGCCCGTGTCGGCCACGGTGCCCGCCGATGCCGTGCCGGCGCCGACACAGGTGGCGCCCGCCGGCGGCCCCGGCCCCGAAATTGCGCCGGAAACCCGTGCTTACCTGCAATCCCTGCCGGGTTACCAGCGAGACGAGGCGCAGACTTACCTGACCCTGCCGGAATGGCTGCTGGTCTTTGGACCTGATGACTATGCCCACTGGGTGCAGGCAAAGGCGCCTTCCGGATACCCATATTTCGGGGCGATCGGCCAATTCTGGTCGTATTACGGCGACGTCTGCACCAGCACCAAAGCCAAGTATCCCTTTAATTTCGGCTATCACGCGATGGTGATGGTGATCGGCTCCAGCTTTACCGTCGAAAACGCCATCAAAGGCCTCTATGAAGGCACCATCGGCCAAGTCACGGAACGGCTGGGGCGGGGCGGGATGAGTGCCGAGGATGCCTTTGGCGCCAAGGTCGCCCAGGAGTACGTCGATTTCATCCGGGTCGAGCCCTGGTACGAGTTCCCGTTTGCCAACCGCCTGAAGCGCCTATGGGGCGAAACGAGCCTCACCGGCCCGGACATGCTGCGCAAATGGGAGCGTCGCCTCACCCTCAGCCTCGAATATGCGGTCAAGGCGCAGTACGCCCTGCTGATCAAGGCCGGGACCAAGCTCGCGTATGGCGAGGAAGATACCCACGTGCTGGCGCTGGCGTCGAACGTGACGCCTGCAGCCGTGTCGGCCATCCCCCAGGCGAAGATCGTTCGCCAATTCCCGGATGGCACGACTTTGTTGTCCCTGCCCCGGTATGAAGCGTTCCACAAGAGTGTGACCAGCCTCGTGAACGCAGGCGGCATGTTCCAGGAAATCGCCGGTAACGGCACCATCCTGGTCACCAGCATCGTCCCTGCTGCCTGGCGTTATGACCTGGCGGCGGGTCAGGTGTTGTTTGATAAGCCCATCCTGAGCGATCCCGCCCTAAAACGGGTGACGATAGCGGCGCCGGTCGAGGCCCTACACCAGATCGTGCTGGGGCTGGGTGAGCGGCATTTTCCGATCGAGCATATCTTCGACTATTGACGCCCGGACGTTACGCCCCGCAAGACCCGCTCAGACCCGGATGAATTCGATGAGGGCATTTTTTGTGGGATCCCCGGGCTGATACAGGGTCTTGGGAGTCCGCTTGAAACCGCAGGTCTCGACGTAGGCGGTCAGCTGCGCCAACGAGGTCCAGTTGCGGATCTCAGCCTGGTTGACCGCCCAGGCGGTGCCGAGGCCGAGGTTGAACACATCATGGGCCAGCGCCACCATACGGTTCATCTGCGGCGTGGTGACGTCATGGTCCCGGACGATCATCCGGCCGCCGGGGCGGAGGACACGGTGCAGCGAGGCGACGAAGGCATCCCGCCGGGCCGGGGGACTGTGGTGAAAGCCGATGAAGTTGCTGATCAGGTCGACGCTGCGATCGGCAACCTGGGAGGCCGGGACCGGGGCATAACCATTGAGCGACACATAGCGGCCCAACTTGCCGAGTTGCGCACGCTCGACGATATCGGCCGGTGAATACGTGGGCGCATCGGTATGCAACAGCACGACCTCGCCCGTTAACTCAACTGAAGCACGGAACTTGCTGATATAACGGCCTGTCGTGCCGATCTCCATATACCCGTTGATCTTGCGCCCCGATCCCAGCAGGTCCATGGTCTGACGAGCCATTTCAGCCTTTTGCTGTGCCAGTGCCGGCAAGGCATACCGGACATCCGCCAGCAGGGGTTTGATTTCACCGAGCCGGCTCTGCGCCACCCGGTAAATATCCTTGTCGCTACGGCCGGCCAGCGTGACGTCGGCCAGCAGCTTGTGGAATTTTTCTTCCGGAAAGAGGTGGAAGACATGCAATAGGAACTGGAAAAACGCCGCTTTGAGCTGCGGATCCTGATAGATGGCCGTGAAGTTGGAGGCATGTCCGATGGCATCGACGTTTTGGGCATCCGACGCCGGTAAGGCGGTGGGCGGTGACGCCCTGCCGGCTGCCAATTGCGCCCGGACCACGCCCGGGCATGCGGCGTCCAGGGCCACGGCAGCGGCAAAAAAAGCGGCCAGTTGCAGGAATTCCCGGCGTCTCATGTCTTTGACCATGTCCCACTCCCCGTGCGGTCCGCCACAAACGATTTGCCCTACCCTGTCGGCACCGAAGGCCTGGCCCCCGGAGTTTGGCGCCTGCACCCTGCTGAAAGCGAGACTGGGCTAAACTATAACGCTTTCACCCCTGTGATTGGGACCGCCAAACCATGCCCCGTTCCCATGCCCCGTTGCCGATCCGTCCGGGAGATGCCGCCATGCCCTCATTTGATCTCGCCCGTGCCCGCCGGGACACGCCGGCCTGCGAGCAGGTGATCCACTTCAACAATGCCGGGGCCGCCCTCATGCCGGACCCCGTCGTCGATGCCGTCATCGGGCATCTGCAGTTGGAGGCGGCCATTGGGGGTTATGAGGCCGCCGAGCGCCATGCCGCCGCCAGTGAACGCATGTACGGCGCCACAGCAGCATTGATCGGCGCTACGGCACCGGAGATCGCTTTTCTTGAAAGTGCCACCCGGGCATGGGATCAGGCGTTCTATGCGATCCCGTTTCGGGCCGGGGACCGCATCCTGACGTCCGTGGCGGAATATGCCAGTAACTACATCGCCTTTTTGCAGCTCGTCAAACGGACGGGTGTCGGGATCACAGTCATTCCCGATGACGCCCAGGGCCAGATCGATCTGGCCGCCTTATCCGCCGCCATCGATAGCCGGACCCGGCTGATCTCCCTGACCCACATGCCATCGACGAGCGGCCTGATCAATCCGGCGGCGGCCGTGGGTCGGATCGCCAGGGCGGCGGGCGTGCTTTACCTGCTGGACGCCTGCCAGACAGTCGGTCAGATGGACATCGACGTGCAGGCCATCGGCTGTGACTTCCTGTCCGCCACAGGCCGCAAATACCTGCGTGGCCCCCGGGGCACCGGTTTCCTCTATGTGCGGGCCGGGATCATGGACCAGTTGGAGCCGCCGGTCCTCGACATGCATGCCGCCACCTGGGTCAGTCGGGACGCCTATGTCATGCGGGACGACGCCCGTCGTTTCGAAACCTGGGAATGCAGCATTGCCGGCAAGATCGGCCTGGCCGTGGCCCTGGACTACGCCCATGCGTGGGGCATGCCTGCCATCGGGGCCCGTGTGCAGGCGCTGGCCGCCACCCTGCGCCAGGGCCTGCGCCCGTTGCCCGGCGTCACCGTCCTGGATCGCGGTGAACACCTTGGCGGCATCGTCACGCTGACCGTCGACGGCCATGATCCGGTGGACCTGCGCCGGCGCTTGCACGCCCACGGCATCAACGTGTCCGTGGCCAAACAACAGGCCACACGGCTGGATCTGGAATCCCGGGGGATCGAGAGTTTGTTGCGGGCGTCGGTGCACTATTACAACACCGAGGGCGAAATTGAGCGGTTCTGTGCCGGTCTGGCAGCCGTCATTAAGGCCTGACGCTGCCAACAGGACGCGTTGTGCGCCACGATTGGCTCACCCGGCCGCCGGGTGGCTTTTCCAGTGTGGGCCAGGGTCGACTGGTGAGGGTGCCGTCAGCGGGCGGGTGATGTTCAGGCGGTCGGACCGGATGACGGCCTCGTCGCTGGGCAATCCGGGCATGGCGTCCCGCCGCAGCACGTGCAATGAGGTGGTCCCCGTCTGCTCTGGCGCCAAACCGACCACCGGCACGGTACCTTGGTCGAGACGGGTGGGCAGGCATTTAGGGACACCGGCAGGTTCCTGCGGCTGCGTCACCAATGCGACCGCCACTGACGGCGGCGGGGTCACGGGCTCGGTCGGCGCATGGTCAGGCACCGTGAGACAGGTGCCCTCATAAAACTTCTTGCGGGTCTGTGACCAGAGGAAGCTGCGGAAGCGCGGATCGGAAGGGGGTTCCATGGCAGTTACTCCCGGTTGGTATTTGCCTGTCCGCCCTTTCCCAGCCCCCCGGGCCCTTAAACGTCAAATCCCCAGAATGATCCGCATGGGCCGCCAAGTGGCGTCTTCGTCGCCCCCGCTGCCCGTCGCGGCACGATCAGAGCAGCAGCCGTGTTTGCCGGGCGTAGCGGCGGATGTAATCCGCCACATGAACCTTCCGGGCCGTGTTTTCCGACGTCATGTAACGGATTTTGCCGTAGATGGGCCGCTCTGGTCCCCAGGCACGGTCATACCGGCCGAGGACCCAGAAGATGCCGCTGTACGAATTCGGGTTGCGGCCATCAAGGGCATACTTGTTGTTCAGTTCAATCATGACGGCCAGAGCGTCCTGGGGCGATGCCGACCATTCCAGGATTTTCTTGCCCCAGAGCATGCGCAGGTAATTGTGGATGCGCCCTTCCGCCACGAGCTGCATCTGGGCGGCGTTCCAGAGCGGATCACAGGTCCGGGCCGATTCGAGTTCGGCCAGATCGTAGCGTACGGGCCGAGGGTCGTCGGCGTGCTCGGCGAGGGTCGTTTTTGCCCAGTCCGGCAAGGTGTCGTATTGGTCGTAATCCGGTTGTTGCCATGCCATGTTGTAGCCGAGCTCCCGCCAGGTGACCAACTGATCGACATATGCCTCGACCGCCGGGCTGGCGCCCCACCAGCCGGCACGGGATCCGATCCCTTTGGTGGCCAATCGGTCCAATGACCAGCCGTCGGCGATCATCAGGGCCCGGAAGACGGTGTGGGCGCTGATATGGCCGAAATGCAGATACGGCGACAAACCGCTGGTCACCGATTTTTCCGGCTGGTTGCGCTCGTCCGGGTATCGCCGGAGGTGCTGGGAGACGAAGACATGCAACACGGCGTTGGCCGCCTCGGGGCCGCCACGGATGGCGACGGGTGGCACGGTATGGTCGATGGGCAGTGACGCCAGCGCCCTGGGCCCTGCGGCGAGTATCGAGGCATCAGCTGCCGGCCACCGGCTGGTGACCGTCTCGGGCAGTGCCGCCAGCCGGGGCAGGGCGATAGCGGCCAGGGGATCCGGCTCCGGAAACGCCTGCAGGTGGGAGATGAGGACGTTTTGCAAATACCGGCGGAAGGCGTAAGCCGTCGTGAAGACCTGGGGTGCGGCCCGCATTGGGAGGATCCCGTTTGAGTCGACTGCCTCCATGGTTACGTCAACCTGACGGGCCCCGGCGGCGATCATGTGCGGCAGCATGAAGGCGGGAAAGTCATCGGTGACGACCACGCAAGCCCGCTGGCCCAGGGCTTTCAACAGTCCCTTGCCGGCATCCGGGGCCGTCTCGACATAGGGGTAATACAGGACGGGTTTTTCGGCAAACGTCCGGACGTTGTCGGCCATACCCTGCAGGATGAAGGCATGGAACCGATCACTGGCCCAGCGGTAGCCGACGCGCAGGGCTTCGAGGACGACGAGGGGCTTGTCCAATTCTTCAGCCCACTCAACAGCCCGCTGCAGGCTGAAATTGTCCGTGGCCCGCCGGTTGGCGACCATCCAATAGAGGACGAAGTCCCGCTCGGCACGCACGGGGGCATCGTTCATCGGATGGATGCGTAGGGCGGGGGTTTTGGCCATCGGGTTGCCTCCAGCAGGTAGGGTCTGGCGTCGTGGGTGTGCCCTTAGCCTACCGGGAGCGCCGCAGGCTTGGGGCGCCGCCGGTTCAAGCCCACGGGCCACGGGTCTTCTCACGGTAGACGCCCGTTGCCGCCGCCTCGGGGCTGGTGAACAATGGGGGCATGCGCACGTCGATTGTCATCCCGGTCCATAACCAGCTGGCCTGCACCCAGATCTGCCTGGCGGCGTTGGATCAGACGCTCCCGGTCGCTGAGACCGAGATCATCGTCGTCGACAACGGCTCGACCGACGGCACTGCGGCCTGGCTACAACGCCAGGTCGGCCTGCGGACCAATTTGCTAGCGATCCGATCGGCCGCAAACCTGGGCTTTGCCGGTGGGTGCAACCTCGGTTTGGCCGCCGCCTCAGGCGATGGTGTGGTCCTGTTGAATAACGATGCCATCGTCAGTCCGGGGTGGCTGCAGGGCCTCTGGGCTCCGCTGTTGCAACAGCCGGCGCTGGGCATGACGGGGCCGGTCTCAAACTTCGTCATCCGCGAGCAGGTCGTCGCCGGTCCCAAACGAGCCGATTGGGCGGCGGTCAGTGCCTATGCCGCTGAAATCGCCCAGGCCCATTCCGGCCAAGGCCGACCGACGGAGCGGCTAAGCGGATTTTGCCTGTTGATCCGCCGGGCGGTGATCACCCGGCTCGGCGGGTTGGATCCCCGGTTCGGCCTAGCCTATTACGAGGATGACGATTACTGCCTGCGGGCGGATCTGGCCGGCTTCGGCCTCTGGATCGCCCAAGACGTCTACGTGCACCATCTCGGCCAACGCACAGCCACGGCCCTGGGCATTGCCGATGGCCGCTTTGACGAGAACTGGCACCGCTTCCGCTTGAAATGGGGCCTTCCCCCGGACCGGCCGATCGAAGCCGGATGGCGCCGCAGTGACATTTTGCCGAGACACCGTCTGGCGGCAAAGTGGTATTTCCCCTTGCCACCTGTGTCTTAGCCACCCTGCAGGCGCACAGCCCACCGGATCAACGGGTGGATCCGGCATACACCAGACTGATCCGGTTGCGGGGTTTGTCGGTTCGCCTACTTGGCGAAGATGCGTTCCAGCACGGCGAGACCATAGCGGGCCCCGAAGCCGGTGAACCCGGCCGGCGAGGCCCCGAGGCCCTCGTCGTTGCGGACGGAGGACATGTCCACGTGCAGCCAGGGCACGTCGGGGGACACGAACTCGTTCAAAAAGCAGAAGGAATGCTGCACGTCGGGGCCGGCATCGGGCGAGCACTGGCGGATGTCCGCCACCTTGCTTTCGATGGCGTCCGCATATTCCGGCCAGTTCGGGAAGGGCCAGACCCGGTCACCGGTGTCGTAGCCTGCCTGCACGGCCAGCGGATACAGGTCCTCCCGGTTGCCACAGATGCCACTGGCGATATCGCCCAGGGCCCGCAGGCAGGACCCCGTCAGGGTGGCGAAGTCCATCAGCAGATCCGGTTTGGCTTCCTGCTGGGCCAGGACCAGCGTGTCGGCCAGGACGAGGCGGCCTTCGGCATCAGTGTCGATGACCTCGACGGTCTTGCCGTTCATCGCCGTGAGGATGTCGCCGGGGCGGTAGGCGTTGGGTCCGATGGCGTTTTCGACCAAGCCGAGAAACGCCTGGACGGCATAGGGTGTCTGCAACTTGGCGGCAGCCCAGGCCATCGCCGCAGCGACGGCTGAGCCCGACATGTCGTCATGCATGCCCAGCATGTATTTCGACGGCTTGATCGACAGGCCGCCCGTGTCGTAGACGACCCCTTTGCCGACGATCGCCGCCGTCGCCGTGGCGGCCTGGACCGGCGTGTAGCTGAGGCGGGCCACACGGGGCGGCTCGAGGGCGGTACGGCCCACAGCCACCAGACAGCCGGCACCGGCTTCGCTCAAGGCGGCCTGGTTCCAGACCTGCAGGGTGAGTTGCGGGTCATCCGCCGCGATTTCCGTCAGCAGGGCTTCGTAATGATCGAGATTGAGGATGTTTGCCGGCAGCTGGGTGAGGATGCGGACGAGATTGCCTGCCGCCGCCAGGATGCGTTCCCGTTCGACGGCGGCCGTGACGGTGGCTGTCTCAGCGTCCGCCACCAGCAGGGTCACGGTCGTGGGGACCGGGTCGGCCTTGTACGCCTTGACCTGCTTGGGCAGCGGCGTGTACGCCAGTTCCAGGGCTTGCACCAGATGAGCGGCCATCTGGCCGGCTGAGCGCGCCGCATACAGGCTGCCCGTGGTTTGCCAGAGGGAGCCGTCGGCGAGGTCCAGCACGAGCGAGCCGGGTTTTTCGGCCTGGACGGCCTCGACGAGCTTGCGCATGCCGCCGAGAGCGACGGACACCTGGCGGGGGCCCCGGCTCTCAAACCGCTGATCCTTGTCGGCGGAGACGCCGAAGACGAAAAACACCGTCCCGGCGGCAAGGTCCGTGATCAGGCTGACATCGCCCGGCTTGGCCTTGAACTCCTGCCGGAGGAGGCGTTGTCGGGCCGCACCGGCGGCCGCTTTGCTGAGTCCCCAGGTCTGAAGCCGGTCCGAAAGACGCTGCAGGTCGTCGGCGCCCGCCAAAGGCACCAGCACGGCCAGCCGATCCGTCGGGAATGCCGAGGTCACTCGGTACTGGATGGAACTCCGGATCGTCAACATGGTGGATCACTCGCCTGCAAGCCGATAGCCATACGCAGGGACAGTGTACGCGCACCGGGCGTCCGCCGCTAGGCGCCTCGGTTGTAGTTGGCCGTGCCTGCAGCCGTCCGGCCACTGGGCAAATCCTTGCCGTCGTGACCTGCGAAATCCCGTCTCGGCACGGGGGACAGACGCTATACTGGCGCCTGGACCACCATCCTCAAAGGTCGCCGTATTGATCCAGGAGACTTGGCATGCAACGCGCTCTCGCACTGGCCGCCATGGTATCGATACTGGCGCCCGGGCTGCCGGCTCAAGCGGCGACGCCCACCGCCATCAGGCGGATCACGGCGGTCCACCAGATCACGGCAGTCACCGTCTATCCGGACCGGGCGCTCGTGACCCGCTCCGCCCATCTGGACCTCGTGCCGGGCACCTACGAGATCGCCTTCAACCAGCTACCGGCCAAGCTCGACACGGAGTCGGTGCGGAGCAGTGGCCGGGGCATGGCGGCGGTCGTCCTGCATGGTCTGGACGTCAAAAAGGCCCATGTCGGAGACAGCCCCCAGCAACGTCTGAAGACACTCCTGGCCACCCAAACGACGCTGCAGGATCAGGATCGGGCGCAGTCCGACAAACATCGGGCCCTCACCATCCAGCAAAAGCTGCTGCAGGATCTTTCCGAGCAGTCCGCTCCCAGCCTGGTCAGGCAACTTGGCAACAACCGGGCCAAGCTCAGTGAGTGGCAGGAGACGTTGGTTTTCATCCAGAGCCGGCTCCAGGAGACGGCCCTGGCCATGCAGAAAATCGACATCACCCGCCGGGGGCTGGCCAAGCAACTGACCGACGTGAACGCCCAACTCGCCCAGGTGCAGAGCTATCGGCAGACCGAGGTCAAGAACGTCCCGATCATGTTGGACGTGACCCGGGCCGGCGGGTTCGATCTGGACGTGACCTATGCCATCGGCGGCGCCCGTTGGTCACCGAGCCACGAGGCCCAATTGTCGGCGAACGGCACCCGGCTCAATTGGCGTTCTTTCGGGATGATCACCCAATTGACCGGTGAGGACTGGATGGACGTGACGGTCAAGCTGTCGACGGCACGTCCGGCTGCCGGCGGCAGTGCGCCGGTCGTACCGGATTGGTTGTTGAGCCAGTACGTCGCCATGCCTCAGCAGCAGCGGTATTCCAACAGACCGAGTGCCGGAGCGCCCCCGCCGCCAGCCCCGAGTCCCAAGGGGATGGCGGACGGGATGCGTGCGAACGAAGCGGAGTCCGCACCGGT
>JACMPN010000601.1 GCA_014377495.1 Candidatus Sericytochromatia bacterium | reverse complement strand
GACCTCCCGGGGCAGATCCGACGTCACCGACGGGAGGTTGTAGTCCAGGGGGTCGGCCAAGGAACGGGCCAACCGGCCGAGAAATGCCAAAGACCGCTGGATGCGCCACGCCATCAGGCCGTTGTACACGGCGACCGCTGCCACAGGGCCGATGACGGCCGGCGGTCCCCAGCTCGGGGCCAACCAACTGCCCACGCCGACGAGGGCCAACAGGACGGCATTGCCGCCAATGGCCTGGGCGACGAGCCCGCGATAGCTACTCGTGACGGTCATCGGCGCGTCATGAAACGGCACTCACCGGGCAGCATCGCATGGAGCGACCTTTAGGTCTCGCCGGCACGCAGCCGCCGCTCGAAACGGTAGCCCACGCCACGCACAGTTTGGATCCGGCACGGGTGGTTCGGGTCACGTTCGATTTTTTCACGCAGCCAGTGGATGTGCACGTCGACCGTCCGGCCCTCGCCGGCGAAGTCGTAACCCCAGACCTGCTCGATCAGGTACTCACGGGAGAGCACCTTGTTGGCATTGAGGGCCAGCAGCTTGAGGAGCTCGAACTCCTTGAGAGTCAATGTCAGCGCCTTGCCGCCCAGGGTCACTTCGTGGCGGGCGATGTCGATGATCAGATCGCCCATCTCGATGCGCTCGGGCTCGGCCGGCTTGGAGGCGTGATGGCGGGCGACCAGGCGGAGGAGGGCTTTGACCCGGGCCTGCAGCTCCCGCAGGCTGAAAGGCTTGGTGACGTACTCGTCGGCCCCGATCTCCAGCCCGACGACCTTATCGATCTCTTCGCCTTTGGCGGTGAGCATGATGATCGGCACGGGCATCTCGGCCCGGATCATCCGGCAGACCTCGTAACCGTCCAAATCCGGCAACATCACGTCGAGGATGACCAGATTGGGCTTGTGCTGCTTGGCCATCTCCACGCCGTCGGGACCGGTATGGGCCACAATGACGTTGTAGCCCTCTTTCTCGAGGCTATATTGAATGCTCTTGGTGATCGAGGGCTCATCGTCCACGACCAGAATCTTGGTTTCTTTCAATACAGCCACGATATCAGTCCCACCATGCACCAGAATGGATGCCAACGGCGGAGCGGTCTCACACTCCAGAAGTCCCGGGGACACGGCCCTCTCCGAGACAGCGGCCACGAGGGACCGGGAGAGAGTGGGCTATAATGACGCCTGCGTCCGTGACCATTATAGGGTACGCCTGACCTAACACAAAGGCTGACACCGGTTCGCCACTCGGCATGGGCGCCGGAGTGCTTACGGTCCCTAAGGGTCTGCCCGCAGATGACGTCATGATCCGTACTCGAAAGTCCTGCCAACCGCCACCCCGACGACCCTGGACGCCGCCGCCGATGTCACCCTTTCGCTCGCTCACTACCAGCTTGACCCTCGTCCTGGCGACCAGCAGCACGTTGGCTTGGGCCGCAGACCGTCCGACACCGCCGCTGGCGCCCGTGCAGGCGAACGCCTTCGCCTTGGAGCTGGCACTGGGCGGCAGCCTGCTCGGCGTCGTCTCAGTCGGGATCGGCGAAGCGTCCAGAGTCGCCGGATCCAAGCCCCCACAGGACTACGATCTGTCGCATCCCGTCGCAGGTTGGGGGATCGGCGGTGCTGCCGTTGGTGCCGGGACAGGCCTCGGCCTGGCCCTTTTCATCGACCCGCAACCGTCCTGGATCGGAGCGGCAGGCGCCACTCTGATCAGCCTGGCGATCGGCACGGCAGGCTTCTTGCTGATGTCCAGGGTGAGCCCGCCAACGAACCCCAATGAGCTGGCCTTCGGCGCTGTCGCACTCACGATGCCGTTCGTCACCAGCCTGGCCGGATCTCTGACCTATCAGGGTCTGCGCTGGCTGACGACGCCCCTCCCGGCCCCGACACCGGTGCCGTTGCAGACGCCCTGGCCATCATCGTCACCGCCGGTGAGGCTGTTCCTTTAAGCGACTGATCCGCTGTCCCTGCAGGCCAGGCAGACTGTGGTGCCAGAGAGACTCAGAAAGCGATCTGGACCTTGGCCAGATACTGCAGATAACCGATGCCGGTCGGCCGGTCACCGTACAGGTCCTCCCACGTGTAACTGAGGTCGTTCTGGACTTCGGCGAACGATGATACCTTGCGCTTGTATCCCACCGTCACCTGGCGGCTGAGAACCCCGCCAAAGCCGGTCAATGCGCCGTCAAACGGGTTGTCGTGCTGGATGTAGGCACCCTGCAGGTAAAGCTGGGACATCGGATCGGGGTTGGCGCCGATCGTCAGATACCCGCCCCGGTACAGGCTGTTATTGCCGTCGTGCCAGTTGTCGAACCCCAGCAGGTACTCGGAATTGATAAACCAGATGTCGAAGGGCAACCTGGCATGGACCCCCGTCACGGTCCGGTCGTAGGGGACGGCCGTCGAACCCTGTTGCCGGAAGCCCGGTTGCTGGCCCCGCCAAACACTCAATCCGATTTCCGACGCCTCATTGATGTAGTCCACCCTGGCCAGCAGATCCAGCGATCCGTTGTTATCCGGCTGATTCGGCCCGGCGCCCGTATAGACACCCGTCGTGACGGCCACCTTATCCATCCGCCATTTGACGGTGGAGCCGATCTGCCGCTGGCGGGTGGCGGCACTGAGCTGCCAGGGCACCATCCCGCTGGCCAGTCGCAGCCCATTCACATACTCGCTGATGGGGGTCTGCTGCGGGGCGATCGCCAGAGGTGGCATGATCGTCGTGCTGTCCGTGAAACCGAAGGGCAGCCACTGCTGTCCGAGAGTCATGGTCCCAAGCACACGGGGATCACCGAGAGTGAACTGGACGTCCTCCAACAGGAAGGGCCGGCTCCATAAGGAAGATTGGCGTGTCCAACGTTGCCGCAGGAACGTGGTGTAATCGGCAAAGGACGCTGGCGTCAGGGGCTGATCGGACAGTTCCGAGCTGAACAGTAGGGCCGAAAGCCGCATCGTGGCCAGTTCACTCAGAGTGGCGTCCAACCCGAACCGCACCCGGCCGATGCGAGCCAGATTCGTGTAGGTGTCGTCCAACTGCAATTGGCCTGCATCGAACCGGAGCGGCCCCGTCGATGTGGCCAGCGGGAGGGACGACCCGCGGCCATAGAGGACATCGAAACTCACCGACGGTTTCAGCTGCGGCTGGAACGCCTGAGCCGCAACCGGCAATGCCACGGCCAGCCCGGTCAGAGTGAGCAGGCCAACCGTCAACCACTTCATGACTCTGTTCCCAAGGGCTTGGCACCGACGTGGACCGCGGCGGCGCCGCCCATCAGGGACACACAGTCGACGCCGGTGAAGCCAGCCTCAGCCATGAGTCGCTTCAGCCCTTCCTGCGCCGGAAAATCAGCCAGAGATTCCGGCAAATAGGAATAGGCGTCGTTCGCCCCTGTCAGCCAGCGGCCCAGGATGGGCACGACGTTGTTGAAGTAGGCGTAGAAGATTTTACGCCACAAGGGCGACGTGGGTTTGCCGAGGTCCAGGGACACCATTTTGCCACCCGGGCGCAGGACGCGTTTGATCTCCTGCAAAGCGCCGGGGATGCTCGTCACGTTGCGCAGGCCGTAGCCGACCGTGAGCGCATCAAAGGAATCGTCGGCATAGGGCAGGGCCATCAAATCGCCCTCGACAAACGTGATGCGATGCCCGCCGATCGGCCGCCGACGGGCCACCTCCAGCATCCTGGGCGAAAAATCCAGCCCGATCACCTCGCCTTCCGGCCCCACGGCCTTGGCCAGGCGCAAGGCGATGTCACCCGTGCCGGTACAGGCATCCAGGACCCTACCGCCCGGCTGGGCCCCGGACAGGCGCACGACGAGCGCTTTCCAGCCCCGGTGCATGCCGCCCGTCATCACGTCGTTCAGTAGGTCATAGCGGGGGGCGATACCATCAAACATCGACTGGACGTATGCGTGCTTTGTATCGGTCGTGGGCAGAACAGATGGCATGGCAACTTTCACCGGTCAAAACGGTTCAAACGTCGGCAGCATAACACCATTGGGACCTGCGGGCAGGCGCCAACCGTGAGTGCCCCGAAGGACGCCGCACGAAGCCGCACGAAGCCCCCAAACGGTCGCAGCGCCCCGGTTGCCCGGAGCGCTGCGACCGTTTAGGAGTACCGCTTTAGAGTTTGACGACCTTGGCTTCGTGGAAACCGGGCGTCTTGCTCAGGCGGTCGACGAGTTCCTTGCTCATCGGCTCGTCGATATTGACGACCATGACCGCCTGGCCACGGGCCTGCAAGCGACCGACCTGCATGCCGGCGATGTTGATGTTCGACTCGCCGAGGATAGTCCCCAGGATGCCGACCATACCGGGTTGGTCTTGGTGAGGGGCGAGTAACAGGAAGGGAGATGGCACCGTGTTGACGCTGTAATCGTCGATCAGCACGATGCGCTCTTCGCCCTGGCCGATCAGCGTCCCGGCCACGACACGAGTCTCCTGCGTGGTGACGGCCGTGGCGGTGATCAGGCTGCTGTAAGCGCCGGCATTGTCGCTCTTGCTCTCTTTGACGGTGATGCCCCGGTCATGGGCGACCAGCGGGGCATTCACGTAGTTGACCCGCTCGCCCATGCTGGGCTCAAGGAAGCCCTTGAGGACGGCCAGGACCAGCGGCTGACCGGACTTGCCAGCCAACTCGCCACCGAGGGTGATCTCGATGCTCTTGTGGCCACCCGAGACGATCTGTCCCAGCAACCGGCCCAGACGCTCGGCCAAACCCAGATAGGGACGGACGGCCTGCAGGGCTTCACTGCCCATGCCCTGGATGTTGACGGCCGAGCGGGCGGTATCGCCACGCAGCACGGCTGCGACCTGCTCGGCGACGTCGATGGCGACGTTCAGCTGGGCTTCGGCGGTCGACGCACCCAGATGGGGGGTCATGACGATCTTGCCGCCGAGTTCATATAAGGGGCTATCACCGAGAGGCTCCTGCTCGAACACGTCGAGGGCGGCACCGGCAAGCCGGCCGTTCTGGAGGGCGTCGGCCAAGGCGACTTCGTCGATCAGGCCGCCACGGGCACAGTTCACCAGGCGGGCACTGGGCTTCATCAGCGCCAGGCGGCGTGGGTCAATCACATGGCGGGTCTCGGGGGTCAACGGCATGTGCAGGGTGATCATGTCGGCCTTGGCGAGGACCTCGTCGAGGTCGGCAAGCTGGACACCGCGGGCAGCAGCCACTTCGGGGGTCATGAACGGATCGAAGGCAATGACCTGCATCCCCATGGCCTGGCAGACCTTGGCGACGTGGGAGCCGATCTTGCCGAGGCCGACGACGCCGAGGGTCTTGCGGAACATCTCGATGCCGAGCATGCCCTTCTTTTCCCACTTTTTCGTCTTCATGGAGGCGTCAGCCTGGGGCGTGTGGCGGACCAGCGAGAACATCATGGCCAGCGTGTGCTCGGCCGCAGCGATCGTGTTGCCGTCGGGGCTGTTGACGACGACGATGCCTTCACGGGTGGCGGCGGCCACGTCCACGTTGTCGACGCCGACACCGGCCCGGGCGACGATGCGCAGCTTTTTGCCGGCGGCCAGCACGTTCGCATCGACCTTGGTCTGACTGCGGACGATCAGGGCATCATAGTCACCGATGATCTCGGCCAGGGCCGCCGGCTCATAGGAGCCCGCCATCGTGACGTCGAATTCCTCACGCAGTCCGGCGACCCCTTCTTCGGCCACGCCGTCACAGACCAATATCTTCGCTCGCGCTGTCATGTGCATGCTCTCCTATAGTTCTCGCTCCGGTCCTCAGTGGCGAGGTGCGCGAAATCCGCGAAATCCGCCAAACCGAAAACCGTGCGCACAGTATAGCCGCTCCCCTGCCAGCCGTGACGCCGGCAACACCACTCCGACACCTTTTGTCCCGCACCGCCACGCCTATGTTCGCGCCGCTTCACAGCCTGGCCAGCCAATTAAAACCGCCTTAAGCGATGGCAAGGGCCTGGCGCAGCGAACGACGAACGGCCACCGCCGAAACCGGCGCGCCATCAAGCGCTTAGTGGAACCTTAAGAAGACCTTGCCCGTTGGTTTACCAGGCGATGGTCAGCTTGTTAGCCGACTGTCCGACAACCGCAGTGGTAGACACCGGATTTTTCACAGGGTGGAGGACGCCATGCGGTTTCATCAGCTTGCCAGCACGCTGCTGGTTTTGTGCCTGACCGGCTGTGGCGCGTCCCCGGCGAACTCCCCCACCCCGGCGAGCAACTTTGGCGGCACGGCCACGTCGCCCATCGCCCCGACCGTCTCGCAGTCCGCGGACCCCGTCGTCGCCACCGGCACGGACGGAGGCACGG
>JACMPN010000600.1 GCA_014377495.1 Candidatus Sericytochromatia bacterium | reverse complement strand
CCTTGACGATCGGGCGGCCGCTTTGTCCAAATCATGATGTAAAAACATTTCCACCCATATCACCAAACGCAGACAGGCCCTCTCCCGGCAACCGTTGGCCGGTCAACCAGGAGAGGGCCTGACTGCGCAGATTAGAGTACGGTGAGAGTGCCGAACGGTTAGAAGAATCGATCAAGCGTCTCGTACAGATGGCCCATGAGTTTTTCCTTCAGGGGGCGTTGCTCCAACTCCTTCCGGGTGGCTGCACGGGACTCCTTCCAGTCCTTTTCGAAGAGCTCCGCCCGCAGGGTGGCGACGAATTTGGGATCGGCAATGTAGGCGTTCAATTCGTTGTTGTTGTGGAACGTGCGGTAGTCGGCATTGCCGGATCCGACGACGGCGACTGTTTCGTCGATGATCAACATCTTGGTGTGGCTGAAACGCGAGATTTCCCGGCCGTCGACGGTGCCCCCGGCAAAGAAACGGACGTTTGCGCCGGCTTTGAGCAGTTTGTGGGCTTCGGCCCGGTTCATCGTCCGATACGAGCCCGTGTCGTTGGTTCCCGGCATAATGAAGTCCACCGTCACGCCCCGCTTGGCGGCGCCCTGCAGGGCCCGCATCAGGTCATCGTCGGAGCAGTAGGGCATCTGGATCTGCACATGGTGTTTGGCTTCATTGATCAACTGTAGGGTGGCCCGCTTCAACTCATAGCGGCGGCCGATCGGATCGGTGACGGCAAAGCCGACAGCCGCATTGGCCGGGACCGATTTGGCCGACTTTTTGGCCGCAGCCAGTGGGGGGATCGTTAGGTAATGGCCCGTCGTGCGGCCCCAGTTGATCGCGAACTCCTCCGCCACGGTGTGGGCGGCCGGCCCTTTGACGCCGAACAGCATGTCGTGCCACTCGTGCTCGTACTCTTTGCCGATGTTGATCCCGCCGGAGAGAAACTGCTCGTTGTCGGCGATGTACAGCTTGTGATGTGTGATGGCGACTCCGTCCTTGCTGACGAAGTTGGGATTGAAGGCATAGGCGTCCACCCCCTGTGCGCGCATCCACTCCATGAGCGCCAGGTCGTTGTTGCGACCGGTGCCGAAATTCAGGCCGACCGAATCGACGATCACTTTGACGGCGACACCCCGCTTGTGGGCGTCGACGACCTTTTGGGCGAGGCGCTTGCCAGTTTCGTCGTTGTGCCAGATCATCGTTTCGATATAAAGCGTCTTTTTGGCACCGTCGATGAGCTTTTCGAGGGCCGGAAAGGCCGTCCGGCCATCGACGTAGAGCTGGACCTGATTGCCCTGGGTGACCCGTCCCACGCTGCGGACGGACAGTGCCATCGTATTGGCCGTGGCACCCTGCAACGGTCTTTGACCGGTCGGCGTAATCCCATTCCACCGGGCGAGCGGCACCAGCTTGAATGGCTGGGCGGCCACGGCTCCTGTGGATGGCGTCCTGTCCGCCTTGGATAGCTCTACCACGTCATGGGCGAGTGCCTTGAGCGGATTGATGCCGTTCGCCTTCTGTGTCTTGTAGAACGCCTTCAGCTCCTGGGCTGTCGGCAAGGTGAGTGTCGATTTGACCGGCTTTTTGCCCGGGGGATCAGCGGGCATACCAGCTGCAAGCAATGCGTTGGATGGTGACTGTTGCATGCTAGTGAGTGCCACAGGCCTGTTCCCTCTTCCAAACCAACCCATCCCGGGACCCACCGTCACTCGGTCGCCCTTCCGTCATATCGGGGTCCACAGTGACAAACTTGGTTAACAGCCGGATAACGTCAGCCCAATAAACAATTAAGAGCCGGAAATTCAGGGCTGGCTTGGATCGGGCAAGGCGCCCTCTCAGGATCGCAACCGAGGGTCAGAAATATGGCCTTCGGGACTGGCTCGCTCAGCCAGTCCCAAAGGCTCCCCGTCCTGGGAATTCAGACGTTACCCGAAGCTACAGGCCGGACTGCGGTTGGCCCTGCTGCATACCGGTCTGCTGGCCGATCTGAGGCTCGTCATCGCCCATTTGCAACAGTTTTTGGCGTTGATCCTGGGACAGTCCGGCGATGACAGAGGCGACCATCTGAGGCTGCGGGAGTTGGGCAAATCCCTGCTGAATCGCCGTTTGCAGGGCTTGCTTGTCTCCTGATGGCAGGAACTGCTGGATCGCCGGGGCCAATGCCGCATGCATGGCTTGGGGACCGATGGCTGCGAGCGCCTGCTGTTGCTGTTGGGAGAGATTCAACCCCTGCAGGCTGTCGTCGGACGTATCGGCCTGCTGGGATTGGATCAGCTTGGCAAACGTAACCCGCTGTTCAACGGTTAGGACCTGCCGCATTTCGGCCAGGGCATTGACGATGTCCTGGACATGGGCCTGTAGCTGTTGCCGATCCTTGCCGATATGGGTGGCCAGTGCCTGAACGTCGACTTGCGGGGCCGAGAGGATCTGCTGCAGCTGTTGGGCCCGCTGCTTGATCTCATTGGCCGTCCCCTTCGGAACGAACTTCTGCATGATCGCCTGCAACTGCTTTTGCTGTTCCTGACTGAAGTTCAGTTCGGAATCCTGTTGCGGCATCCGTTGACCGATGGCAGGGGCCTGCTGGCCCTGGGGCATCGGTTGTTGTATCTGATTTCCGGGCATCTCCTGGACGGTGTAAACCCGCTCGGGTTGCGGGCCGGTGGCCATGGAGCTCCCGTGACCGATCGCGCCGCAGCCGGCGAGCAAACTGATCAGGACGGTCAAGCGAGCGGCACGCCAAGTCTTCGGATTAGCAAACACACAAACCTCCTTAGGCTCACGCCATTGCCAATGGGCGGGTGACACCCAATGGCGGCGGGCATGATACGGGATTTTGGGGGAGGTTCAAGAAGTTTGTGGGGCGGTCTTACGGCCACGGGCATTTCCGGGTCTGCCTGGCGATCCCGTGATACACCGTCAGCCCGCAGGTCCCACAGCGCCCGCCATCCGGCTGTCACGGCCTGCAGACGGCAGTCCGGCGACTTGGTTGCAATGGGGTGTCGCGACGACCGGCCACGCCGACATGTTTGCCACGGACCCGGTCGGGGCAATCGCCAAAAAACCGCCCTGCTGATATCAGCAGGGCGGTTAATCCTGTGGGGACGCCGCTTACGGTTTGGCGGCGGGCAGGTTTGCAACAGTCGGTTGACCGCCGCTGATGTCCTTGAAGTTCTGTTCGGTGAATGCCGCCTTGCGGTCGACTGTCGAACTGCCCACGTTGATCTGGGCGGCATTGCCCCCAGCGGCGACCACCATGGCACTGAGCATTTCCTTGATGGCATAGGCCCGCATACCGGCCAACGCATCGTTCGCCGTCAGACCGGGGTTTTTCGCCATGTACCGCTGCAATGCTGCCAGCCCCTTTGCATCCAGTGGGGACTTGCCTTTGACGAGCAGGTTGGATTTCACCGGATCGGTCGTGGCCGTGATGGTGCCCTTGCCTGTATCGGCATTGACGTCCAGCATTGACGAACGCAGCCCGCCGAAGTCATCACGGGATGAGCCACTGCCTTCGGCCCCGTAGGAGCCGACCTCGGTCAGGGCGCTGCCGTCAAAATCGGTGGGACCTTTGCCGGCCAGGTCGAGCGTGAGCGTGCGAGTCGGGTCGGCCGCCAGGTGTTCGGCGTATTTTTTCAGCTGAGTTTGCTGCGCAGGCGGCAAGGCACTGTAGTCGATCTTGAAATCATCCGACTCGAACAGCTTGCCAAAATCGACGGCCAGCGACGGTCCGCCCGTGGAGGCGTTGAAGAAGGTTGCGCTCCCCTGGACCTCGTCGGCGCCGGAGTTCTGTGTGACGGTCAGCGGTTCGCTGCCGGGCGGGAAGGTCAGGGTCTGACTGCCGGCATCCCACCGCACCCCTTTGACCCAGGGCGAGGCCGGATCATGGGCGAGCGACGTCGTGCCATCGGGATTTTGGCTGATGGTGAACTTCAGGGTCTGGGCGCCGCGGCTGACCGACATGGTGCTGCCGGGACCGTTGGCACCGCTGGCACTCAGGTGGATGCGCACCGGTTGGGTGATGTCGCGCGGTGTGACGGTGGTCGTCTGGGTGCTGATCCCGCCGACCGTCTGGCCACCCGACTTCTTGACGTCGGCATAGCTCATGTAGCCGATGGCGGCATTGTCGGTGTTACCGATGCCCTTGGTGCCGGTGCCGTCGCCGGTGGCTACCGAATGGGTCTCGCCCATTTCGCCGGTCCCGCCCAGGTTGGTGAAAATCGTCTTCGCTTCAGCCCGGATCCCTGTCATCGCCGCGGCGCGCGACGTGCTGATCTGGGTGTTGCGGGCGGCAAGGTCGGTGATCCCCAGGGCCGTCAGCGCATTGTGCTTGTTGGCCAGTGGCATGTCGGGGTGGGCCAGGACGGCGTTGATGAGGGTTTGTTTGTCTTTGACGGGGTCGCCCGTCATTGCGGCGAGGGACTTCTTCAAGGAAGCGGCCGCAGCCGGAGCGTCCCCGCCCAGTCCTTCCACCTTGGCCGTGAGATCCGGCCCCATCGTTTTCAGGGCTGTGTTGCGCGCCTGCATCATTGCCGTTTCCGTCGCCAGCTCAGACAGCACGCCGTTGCGACCGGTCACGGTCATCGCCGCCAGTTTGGTTTTCAATTGGTCGGGCGTCGGCGTCACGGCCATGCCTGCGGCCCCGACGACCCGGAGATAGGGTTTGCTGGCGAGGATCTGGTTGAAGCTCTTGGTGACGTCCGGCGAGCCCAGCTTCGTCAGATCCAGTGCGTAGGGCTTGATGCCCTGACTCATGCGGGCCAGCAGACCGGCATCCGCAGGGGCAAAGGCTTGGAGGAAGTCCGCCCGCTCCACCTTGTTGGCGTCGCCGGTCAGCTGCATGATTTCGGGCAGGTCGTTGGTCAGATCACCGTCGGCAATAAACTTCTTGTTCGCATCGGTCACCGTGACTTCGACGTTCCGGTTGCCCAGGGTCACAATGCGGGTTTCGGGCGGCACGCCGCCAATCGGGGTAATCCCCATCGTGAACTCCTTATCCCAACAGGTGAGATGAACAATCGGATCGAATCGGTCGAATT
>JACMPN010000599.1 GCA_014377495.1 Candidatus Sericytochromatia bacterium | reverse complement strand
CCGCCGCCGTTGGCTTTCAATCCCATCAGACGTCCGCTGCCGCCGACAAGTTCCGGACGGGCGAATTTTCCGTGATGCTGGGCAGTATACGGCGACATAAAGGTGTGGGCAGGCTACGGTCGCCCACAGCCAGGCCGGCGTGCAGGCTGCGATGCTGATGGGCATCGGCGGACCGCTGGCGGTGGCACCGACCGGGTTGGCCTCTTGAGCACACCTGCCCGTGTGTCGGAAGCTTCCGGCACACGGGCTTTGCGTCGGCGGCCGTCTGTGCCATCGTGAAGCCGGAAGATAGCTGGCGCACTGACCTGCACCAGCGCTTTCCGGATGGCAGACGAGGAAGCCCGCATGGCCCCACCTGATCCCAAAGCGCTCTTGCGCCGGCTCTATGATGACGTACTCGGTCAAGGCCGCCTCGGGGTCCTGGACGAGTTGCTCGCCCCCAACTTCTTCGACCGCAACATGCCGCAGGACGGCCGTCGGGGCACGGACCAGTTTCGCCACACCGTGATCACCTTCCGGGACGCCTTTCCCCATGCCGTCTGGACCGTCTCCGACGTCTCGGTCTTCGGTGACGTGGTCACCGCCCGTATCGCCTGGGAAGGCAAGCACGAAGGCGAATTCCTGGAGATGGCGCCCACCGGCGAGATGATGAGCGCCGAGACCATCAGCTGCTTTCGCCTGCTGAACGGCCAATTCGTCGAACATTGGAGCGGCGAATCCACGAACGATCTGATCGACAAGCTCGGCTTCACCAAGCTGCCCGGACCGCTGGCGTAGATGGGCACCCAATCACGCCCGTATTGGCACCGCGTCGTCATGCTGGCCATGACGGCCGTCATCGTGACCGGGTGCGCCTTCTCCAAAGTGAACAGCCGCTACAACCGGTTTTCCGACGAGTTGCTCGTCACGTTGCGGGGGATCGACCTGATCCCTGCCGATGTCTGGGCTTCCAGGAGTTTGCGGCTGCAGACCGAGTTCTCGGCCAGCGGCCTGCTGGCCCGCCGGCCCGAGTTCATCCCGATCAGCATCACGGCCCCCGACAAGCCCTCCCCCTACCGGGAGGACCACGGCCTGAGCCTCGTCGCCGACGGCCTGCCGATCACGTTGGAGCCGGCGGGCTATGATGGCACCACCCGCAAGGGCCTGCTCGTCGAGTACATGTGGGTCAAGCTCGCCACGCCCGCTTTCCTGGCGATGAGCCGGGCCAAGACGCTGACCGGCACGATCGGCCCGACCACCTTTTCCCTGACGCCTGAGCAGCTGGCCGATCTGCGTGAGTTCGCCACCCACCTCCCCCCCGAAAAGGGCTACAGGATCCCCGGCCCCTTTCCCGTGGAGATCCCCGGCGTCACATGAACGGCCGGGTCGCGTCAACTGCTGGGACCACCGGGATGCGGCCGCTCATTTGACGCCTTGGGGCACGACGAATCGATGGGGTGAGGTGATGCGGATGCGGGCTTGGAAAACGGCTGGCGTGCCCGTCTGGACCGGCGCCGTCCTGGCCGCCTGTCTCTTCGCCTGCCTGCCGCTGGCGGCAACCGCGACGCCCGCCCCCAATGTGGCGCTCGCCCAGCCGCCTCCCGCCAGCGACGTGACGGCCGCCGGCGCCACCGTGTTTCTCGTCGAGAGTTTCGAACCCACGCCGGAAGCGCCGGACCACGTGGTGCGCTTCAAGGTGACGACGTTCGGTGAGCGCTCCCGGGTGGAAAAGGAGCCGGCCCCCGGCAACGTGGCCACCTCCGTGCTGATCGTCCAGCCGGAGCGCTCGGTGAAGATCGAGTACCCCGCCCGTACGGCCTCCGTCGTCACCCGCGAGTTGGGCACGGCCGGCTTTGGTCCTCCGGGTGTCGCCAAATTCCTCGCGTCGGTCCAGCGGGTCACCCGGCTGGCCGGACGTGAGACGGGCACCGAGACGATCGATGGACGCCTCTGCAGCATCTGGCACATCAGCGCCGAAGACCTGCAGATTACGTCCTGGCTGGACCGGCAGACGAATTCCTTTATCCGCGTGGACGTCCGCGACGACAAGGGGGCCGTCAAACTGCGCTTGCGGGATATCGTCACCGGCCTGCCGCCGCTGCAGACCCTGTTCGAGGTGCCGCCGGACGTCCGCTGGCAGCCGGAAGTCCCATCGATGTTCCGCATGCCGAACCACTAGTTCGCTGGCGAGGCGGGGTATTCTGAAGGTTGTAGTGCCAGCAGAAAAGGTCGCCATGGAAACCGCAGCCCCTTCGCAATTGATCCTCATCGACGGCCACGCACTGGCATACCGTTCGTTCTTCGCCCTCCAACGCATGGGGCTGCGCACTTTCCAAT
>JACMPN010000598.1 GCA_014377495.1 Candidatus Sericytochromatia bacterium | reverse complement strand
TCCCGCACTGTCTGTGTCCGGTCCACCCAGCCCAGCCAGGTCCGCAACCGCGCCCGGTTGGCATCGACGAGGGCGAACAGGGCTTCAGCGTGCGGCCATTCGAGCAGGGCCAGGTGGGTCTCGGCATCGAGGGGATGGACGAACATGGGGGCTCCTTAATCGGCGGCCGGCAGACCAACAGTTGGCCCGATCACGACAGGCCCGGATCGCGGCGAAAGGCCCTGGCCGGGTTACACTGCCAACCGGCCTGCCCGCAGCCTGCCGGCGGCCGTCGTTTGCAACCGTTTTACCAGAGGGATCGTGCGCATGGAAACCTTGGAGAACCATCAGGAGACGCTGGCTGAAAAGACGCAGCGTATCCGCAAGGGCGGGGCCGAAAAGTATCACGAGGGCCTGAAGAAGGCCAACAAGCTCTTCGTCCGTCGTCGTCTGGAACTGCTGCTCGACCCCGACACGTTCATCGAGGATGGCCTGCTGGCGAACAATACGGCCGCCGGCCTGCCTGCCGACGGCGTGGTTACCGGCATCGGCCAAATCAACGGCCGCACGGTCTGCATCATGGCCAACGACTCGACGATCAAAGCCGGCAGCTGGGGCGCCCGCACCGTCGAGAAGATCATCCGCATCCAGGAAACGGCCGCCAAGATGCGCGTGCCCCTGATGTACCTCGTCGACTCCGCTGGCGCCCGCATCACGGACCAGGTGGAGATGTTCCCCGGCCGCCGCGGTGCCGGGCGGATCTTTTACAACGAAGTGCGCCTCAGCGGCGTCATCCCCCAGATCTGCCTGCTGTTCGGCCCCAGCGCCGCCGGCGGGGCATACATCCCGGCCTTTTGCGACGTCGTGATCATGGTCGACGGCAATGCCAGCATGTACCTCGGTTCACCCCGGATGGCCGAAATGGTCATCGGTGAAAAGGTCACCCTCGAAGAGATGGGCGGCGCCCGCATGCACTGCACCACCAGCGGTTGCGGTGACGTCCTGGTCGCCAACGAAGAAGAAGCGATCACTGCCGCCAAGCAGTACCTCGACTTTTTCCCTTCCCACTGGGAAGCGGGCGTCCCTGTCCGGCCGGCCCTCGATCCCGCCGTGCCCCGCAAGCCCATCGCCGAGCTGATCCCCGCCAAGGAGAACATGGCTTTCGACATGGTCGAGGTGATCAACGCCCTCGTCGACGAAGGCAGTCTCTTCCAGATCAAGAAGCTCTTTGCCCAGGAACTCGTCACGGGCCTGGCCCGGCTGGGCGGCCGCTCGATCGGGATCGTCGCCAACCAGCCAAAGGTCAAGGGCGGCGTGCTTTTCGGCGATTCCGCCGACAAGGCGGCCCGCTTCATCTGGCTCTGTGACGCCTTCAACATCCCGCTGCTTTTTCTGGCGGACGTGCCGGGCTTCATGATCGGCAGTCAGGTCGAAAAGGCCGGCATCATCCGCCACGGGGCCAAGATGATCTCGGCGATGAGCGATGCCACCGTACCCAAGATCAGTGTCGTCGTCCGCAAGGCGTACGGCGCCGGTCTCTATGCCATGTGCGGACCGGCCTTCGAGCCCGATGCCTGCCTGGCCCTGCCGACGGCGTCGATCGCCGTGATGGGCGCCGAGGCGGCCGTGAACGCCGTCTACTACAACAAGATCATGGAACTGCCCGAAGCCGAACGGGCGGCGTTCATCGAGGCCAAACGGGCTGAGTACCGGAAAGATGTCGACATCTACCGGCTGGCGTCCGAAATGGTCATCGACGGCATGGTCGAGCCAGCCAACCTGCGGCAGGAACTGCTGAACCGCTTTGCGGCAGCCTCCACCAAGCAGGTCGACACCTACCGGCGCAAGCACGGCGTCCTGCCGGTTTAGGCAGCCGCATCCCGCCAACCCCCCCGGCGCCGGGGGGCTGGCGTCGTTT
>JACMPN010000597.1 GCA_014377495.1 Candidatus Sericytochromatia bacterium | reverse complement strand
GTGATCTGGGCCATCGCATACAGGGTGGCATCGCCACCATGGAGTTCTTCGCCGGCCGCACAGATCGACAGGACCTGCGTGCGCACGCCGCCGCTCAGCAGACGGGGCAGATCGGCCTGCCCGACGTCCGACCGCTGCAGGAAGTCCCGTCCTTCGCGGGCCAACACGTTGAGGGTGTCGGCGTGGGCGTCCAGAATCGCCAGGGCCACGGTTTCCTCCCGGGCCATGCCCGCAAACACTGGTGAACAGAGAAGTTGCCCTTATTATCGCACGGCGGGCCCGACCGGTCGGTTACCTGCGGCACAGGTCGCCGGCAAAGCGGACACAGTGTGCAATAACGGGGCGTCCGGCTGCTATACTGCCCGAAATTCTTGTCGACATCGCTGGTGGGATCGTGGCCGAGGCGGAAGCGTGAGCAAAGGGCTTTCGACGCGGGAGTTGGCACGCCAGTTGGGCGTGTCGCCCTCGACGTTGCGCATATGGGAAGACGTCCTCCAGCTGGACATTCCCCGCGACGAGCAGAACCACCGGCGTTACCCACCTGAGCTGATCGAGACGCTCATGGCGATCGCACGCCTGCGGCAGTCCGGCAACGACTACGCCCACATCGCCCGGGACCTGCGTCTGGCCATCCACGAGCCGCCCGAGCTCCCCCTCGACGAAGACGAGACGCCGGAGCCCGCTTCGCCGGAGCCGGCTCCCGCCCCCCTGCCGGAGCCTGAGCCGGCACCCGTCCGGGCGGCCACCCCGGCTGTGATGCACACCTCCGTGCTCAGCAAAGAATCGTCCTTTGACCTGCTGCATGCCTACACCCGGCTCAGCGAGGACCATCGGGCCCTGTCGGCAAAGTATGCCGAGGCGACGTTTGCGATCGGCCAGCTGGAGGAACGGGTGCACTATCTCACCCAGCACCTCGTCGATACGGAGTCACAGATCGTCAAACTGGAGCTGCGGGAGCCCCTCGCCCTGGCGGCGCCGGCCGAAGCCGGAGAGGGTGAGGCGGCGATCCGGGATCTCGAGGGCCAGGTACGGCTGCTGGCCCTAGCCGTACTGAACAACCGGCCCATGACGCTGTGGGATCGGCTCGGGCTCTGGTGGCAGCGGTGACCGCGACCGTGCCGGGAGGCGGACCGCTAGCTCCACTCGCCCCGGTTGATGATCACTTCACGCTTCCAAAAGAGGAGCGTGTTGCCCATCTGCTGGCCGACGGCACTGACGAGGTCCCAGCCCTCAATGCCCAGGCGCTGCATCTCGCCCAGCGCTTCCTGGACCTTGGGCAGGGCCGGGTTCAGCGGCGCCGCCAGCTGGCTCGTCGTCACCAGATACTCGAACTTGGTCACCGCATCGGTGGTTTTTTTCACAGGAGTCCTCCAGTGGGGCCAAACGGCGTGTGCGCAGATGAATTAGGGCCTATCGCTGCAGGTGCTCGGTCGCATGGCGCCAAGCTGCTGCACCATGCTGTGTTAGCGTTGCTCACCGTCCCGCCCCGGGTACGCGTCGTCACGCTGCCTTGCCTGGCATTGCATCTCAGCACCATGCTCGGTCGCACCCACGGCGACGGGCTCTCAAACGCCGCCAGTGTATCACAGGACCGACCGGGGGCCGGCCTGCTCAGGCATGGCCTGCGGGCGGTGTTGGTCGTCTTCTGTGCGGCATGGCCGGCCGTGGCAGCGCCCGTCCCGTCACCGTCCCCTGTGGCCTCGCCGGGCGTGGCCGATCCCGGCCTGTTGCTGTCCCCCAAGTCCCCGGCATCAGATGGCCATGCGACTCCCTCCGATGCCCGGGCGGTGCCGTCCTTTCCCGGTAAGCCGCCGCTCTCCTCGGCGGCCGTTGCCGTCTGGGCGATGGGCAGCAGCGATGCGCCCAGCCAGCAGGCGGCTCGGTCCGCCGACCCCGGCGTCCTGGAAACACTGCGGCAGTCGGGGGCGTTTACGGCCGTGGACCCCGCCGGTGCGCCTGGTGAACGTTCGGCCGATCAGGTCATGGAAATTGGCAGCAAGACTGGGGCGGTCCTGCTCGTGACGGGCGGTGTCGTCGCCTCGGGCGACCGCGCCACGGTGACGGTGACGGTGCAGGACACGGTCACTGGCAACGTCCTTGGCGTGGCCAGTGCCAGTGGGACCGTGGCCAATGGGCCGGCCCTCGCCCGCCAGCTCACTGGTGAATTGGTCAAGCGCTGGCAGGACGGGCAACTGATTCCCAGTGTCATTGAATGGGGGGACGGCCCCGGGGAGGTGCGGATCGACTCGGTGCCCCGCGGGGCCATCGTCACGATGGACGGCAAACCGCTGGGGACGACGCCGGTGCTGGTCCGGGGCGTGGGCCTGGGCGTGCACACGATCGATGCCATCCTGCGCGAAACGGTCACCGTCGATACGATCGATCTGGTCACGTCCCCGCCCGGGTTGCAAGTGAAAATCGACGACAAGGAACCTGCCTACGCTCCGGTGACGCTGAACAAGCAGCATGAAGGTTCGCACCGGGTCGTCCTGCTGGGGACCCTCGCCCCCCGCCAGTTGGGGATCCATGTGCAGACGACGCCCACGGGGGCCGTCGTCCGCTGGGACGGTCAGCAGATCGGGGAAACGCCGCTGACGACGACCGTCCAGCCCAAGCTCGGCGAGCATGACCTGATGATCAGTGGACGGCCCCAGATGGGGACGACGGCGTCGGTGACCGTGATCGGTCCGGAACGGCATGAAGCCGTGCTCACGCTGGACGCCTTCGCCAAGATCATCGTCACGTCGGTGCAGCCGGAAGCCGCCGTCACCCTGAACGACCTGCCGGTCGGCAAGACGCCGATGAGCGTTGCCGTGAAAGCGGGCCGTTACACGGTCGGGGTCGGCAAGAATACCTACATGCCCCAGACCTTTCCGCTGACCCTGGAGGCCGGGGCGGTGGCCGATGTGAGGGCGGACCTGGCTGAAGCCAAGCAGGGTAACGGGGCAGTGCTGATGATGCCCACGGGCGAAGTCGTCAGCGGCCTGGCCCTGACCCCGCTGATCCTGGGGTTTGGCCGCACGGCTTTAGGCAGCGGTGTCTCGCTGGTCGGCCTGACGGCGGCATACGGCTGGCCGAACCTGGTGACCATCGGCAAGCTGCCCTTGGGCTTGGGCATCGGTGCGGGTGTGCTGCGGGCCGATGGCGACTCGACATCTGTCTGGGGCGGGGGCGGCGTCAAGGTGCAGGTCCTGCAACAGGGGGCCGAATGGCCCGTGTCCGCAGCCGTCGGGGCCTGGGGACAGGGACCCGAGGCGCCCAACTGGCAGGGCTACGTGGCCATCAGCCGGCAAGTGGGTGATTTCACGATGCATTTCAGCCTGGCCACGGGCGGTCTGGGCATCAATGCCGACTACCACCGCTGGCCCCACTGGATCGTCGGCGGGGTGGCCTACCTGGACTACGGGATGCTGCAACGCGTCGGAGCCGGCACGGTGCCGCTGTTCGGCCTCCGCGGCGGCTACGCCTTCTAAGCTTATGGCAGGTCAGGTTTCCCCGCTGTCGCCGCCAGCCTCTTTGCCCTTTTCGATCAGCCCTTTGACCTTTTGACCGCCCTTGTGGCCGATCTGCTCGTAGACGTCCTTGGGCAGCTCACCCGTCTCGACTTCCTGTTTGGTGGCGGCGCCGCCCATGTGGCCGGCTTCACGCACGGTCAGATTCT
>JACMPN010000596.1 GCA_014377495.1 Candidatus Sericytochromatia bacterium | reverse complement strand
GGCCACGCTGGACAGGCCGCCCCCGAAAGGCCCCTGGATGATCGGGTACCGGATGCCCAGTCGCTGGGTCACCCGGGTCGTCGGCCAGATGGGCAGGGGACCACGCCTGTTCGCTGCCGGTGCCTGCGACCATTTTACGGCGCCGGCCAGGCGCCCGGGCCATCCCCGCCGTGTGGCCCCCTGACGACACGCCCAAAGGCGTCAGCCGTGTCAGTTGAGCTTGATGGAGCCCTTCATGGCCGGATGCAGGGTGCAGAGGTAGTCCACGGTGCCGGGCGTGGTCGATGTGGTCACGGTGGCGCTGGCGCCGGGCGCAATGGAGACGTTGAACACTGTTGCGGCAGTGGCCGTGTGCGCCATCGTGTCCTGATTGACGAAGGTGACGACCGAACCGGCCTTGACCGTCAGGTTGTCCGGGACGTATTTGAAGTCCTTGATCGTGATCGTGTTCGCCGCCGGGGTGGTGGCGCTGTTACCCGGGTTGGTACCCGAGTTGGGCGCGGCCGGGGCGCAGGCGGAGAACAGGGGCAGGGCGAGCAGCAGGGCGGCGGCAAACATGTGGCGCATGGGATCCTCTCGGTGGGACGGGGCGGCATGACTTGCCGACAGGGCCGACTTTACCATGCTACGGACCGCATCCTCAATGGAGACAGGGTCGCCAGGGCGGCACGGGCCTCGCCGGTTAGCGTCAGCCGCAGTCCCGGATGAGGGCCGGCGGGTCCTGGGGAAACCAGCGTTTTTTCAGCCACAGCGACACGTAGACCAGGGCGACCAGGGCCGGCACCTCGATCAGGGGACCGACGACGGCGGCCAGGGCTTCTGACGAGGCAATGCCGAAGGTGCCGATGGCCACGGCGATGGCCAGCTCGAAGTTGTTGCCCGTCGCCGTAAAGGAGAGGGCGGCCGTCTCCGCATAGGTGAAACCCATGGCCCGGCTAACCGCAAAGGCCAGGCCGAAAATGATCACAAAGTAAGCCAGCAGCGGGATGGCGATCCGCACCACGTCCATCGGCAGGCCGATGATCCGGCCGCCCTGCATGCTGAACATGAGGACGATCGTGTACAGCAGTCCCAGCAGCGCCAGCGGCCCGATCCGGGCCATCAGGACCGTGTCGTACCACTCGGCGCCCTTCGCCCGGATGCCGACGAGCCGGGTCAGCGCACCCGCCGCCAACGGGATGCCCAGGAAGATGAGCACGCTTTTGGCGATGTCCCACATGGAGATGTGCAGGGCCGTCGCCCCCGCCCCGAACCAGCCGGGCACCACCGTGAGGAAGAAATACCCCAACCCGGCGTACATGACGATCTGAAAGACGGAGTTGAGGGCGACCATCACGGCGGCCGCTTCGCTTTCGCCCTCGGCCAGGGTGTTCCAGAGCAGGACCATGGCGATGCAGCGGGCCAGGCCGATCATGATCAGGCCCGTCCGGTAAGCCGGCATGTCGGGCAGAAACAGCCAGGCCAGGGCGAACATCAGGATGGGGCCGAGGACCCAGTTGAACAGGAGCGATGCCCCAAAGAGCCTGCCCCGGGCCGGCATCTCGCCCATCGCCTCGTAACGCACCCTGGCCAGGACCGGGTACATCATCCAGAACAGTCCAATGGCGATCGGCAGTGACACGTTGGCCAGCTTGACCGAGTCCAGGGCCGGTCCGATGCCGGGGAACGCCTTGCCCAGTCCGAGGCCCAGGACCATGGCGGCGATGATCCAGACGGGGAGGAACCGGTCGATGACGGAGAGTTGACCGACGACGTCGACCGTCTCGGCGGGTCGGACGGTCGTCATGCCGGCACACTCCCGGCCGATTCGGCGGCAGGATGCAGGGCCGCCAGGGGCTGACGTGCCAGGTCCGTGGCCCGGTAGTAGTTCCAGCGGCCCTGCTTGCGGGCCGTGACGAGACCGGCCCCCTGCAGCACCCCCAGATGGTGGGAGAGGGTGCCCTGGGCCATGTCGAGGACGTCGACGAGGTCGCAGACGCACACCTCCTGGTTGCTGACGAGGTGCAGCAGCTTGAGCCGCACTTCATCTCCCAAAGCCTTGAACAGGGCCGCCGCCGCCCCGAGTCCCGCCGGGAAGGCCGGCGGCCGAGCCTGCTCCGGGAGACAGCAATTCAAGGCGTCCTGACTCATTTCCGCACCCACTTGACAGTCGCTCAATACATCGAACATGATCGATGCATCGAGTTTAGTCGATTTAAAGCAGCGGGGCAAGCTTCCGCCAGAGGGGGATCACCTGTCGAAAGTCCACGTCTCGCTGATCGTGAGCGATGTCGCTCGTTCCGTCGTGTTTTACCGGCATTTCTTCGGCGTCGGGCCGGTCAAGCTGAAGGACGGTTATGCCAAGTT
>JACMPN010000595.1 GCA_014377495.1 Candidatus Sericytochromatia bacterium | reverse complement strand
GTCAGTCGGATCTTCCCTCCCTCCTCCCACTCTGCGGGAAAAAGTCGGGACGGCGTCACCGCCGCCCAGACTGCCTAGTCAACCGTTTCCGCTTGAGGTTCATCAGCTCCTGCAGCATCTCGTCCGACGTCGTGATCGACTTGCTGTTGGCCTGGAAGCCACGTTGCGTGATGATCATGTCCGTGAACTGCTGCGAAAGGTCGACGTTCGACAGCTCCAGGCTGCCGCCCCGGATCTCGCCCCGGTTACCCGAGTTGGCGATGCCGACACGCGGCGGGCCGGAGTTCGGGCTCTCACTGAAGGCGTTGCTCGCCCCACGCACCTGGGAGGTGTCGCCGGAACGGTACAGGCCTTCGGGGTTGGCAAAGGTCGCCATGGCCAGCTGGGCAATGGGCACCGTCACCCCGTTGGTGTAGATGCCGGTCAGCGTGCCGTTACGCTCGATGCCGAAGTTGACCAGCTCGCCGGAGGCGTAGCCGTTCTGGCCGGCCCCGTCCACCGAGGTCAGGCCGCCAAACTGGGTGACGCCGGCCGTCGTGCCGATCGTGCCGGCATTGATCTTCATAGTCTGCTTCGGCGGGGTGGCGTTGCTGTTGATGTAGCTCGTCGTCAACGAGCCGGACGAAAAGCCCTTCAGCACACCCTTGTTGTCAAAGGTGATCAGGTGGTCGCTCTGGTTGCCGTTGGAATCCTGGCTATTGACGAGCATGCCCGAGTCGGACGAGAAGCCCGCCCAGCGCCATTCACCCTTGAGGTTCGTGCCGACGACGTTGCCACCCGCATCCACGGTCGCGTTGTAGTCGGCCGCATAGTTGATGTTCATCACATGCTTGGCGCCCTGGGCGTCGTACATGTCGAAGCTCGTTCCGGCGATGGTCGTCGCCGTGCGGGCGAGGTTGTCGGTGTTGGTCTGCATATCCAGACCGGAGACCGTCGTCCCGTTGGCTGTGCCGGAGAGGATGATGTCCCGGGCGGCAGCCTTCAGGAGCACCTTGCCGGCACCGTCCGTCTCAGCCGAGACGCCGTGCAGAGAGGTCTTGGCATTGATCAGGCCGGCCACTTCCTGGGCATTCTGCTCGGCCGTATTTGTCGCCGACGTCGTCGGCATCGGCCCGAGGTCGACACCGTTGATGATCATGTCGCCGGAGACCAGGGTCCGAGCGCCGGCGGGTACGGCGACCGCCTGGGCCGCAGTCGTCTTGGTGTAGATCGTCGTGTTGTAGACGCCGGGGGCGTAGCCGAGGGCGGCCAGCGTCCCCGTGTTGGCGGCACCCACAGGGGCAGCCGTGATCTTGATGGCGCTCAGCGGGCCGATCTTGTTGCTGGTCAGGACCAGCTGGTTGCCGGCACTGGTCGACTTCACGGAGGCAAACACGTTCGTCAGGCTCGTCTTGGCGTTGACCAGGTCAGCCAGCTTGCGCAAATCGCTGAGCTGGTTGGTGGCGACACCCGTACCGAAGGAACCTGTGATGCTGATGTCGTTGATCTGCAACTCGCCGGCCGTCAGGGTGGTGTTGTTCGGGATTGCCGCCGCAGGGGCCACGGGCGGGGTGAACAGGTTGGCGGCGGCATTGCCTTCCGCCAACTGGCCGGGGCTGGCAAAGTTGCCACCAATCTTGAAGTCGGTCGTGGCTTTGGCCTCGATGCTGGCGTTGATCGGCATCCGGACGTTCTGCAACGGGGTGGCGTTGTTGATCGTGCCTCCCTTGTCGGCCTGCCAGCCCTGGACGACGTTGCCGCCCGAAGCGGTGACCAGGTAGCCTTCGCCGTCGATGACGAAGTTGCCGTCACGGCCGTAGGCCCGGGCCCCGGAGCCCAGCTTGTCCGAGAGGACGAAGTAGCCGTTGCCCTGGATGGCCAGGTCGGTGGCCCGACCGGTCTGGGAAATGGAGCCTTGGCTGACGATCGTGTCGATCGAGGCGATCTGGACGCCCAGACCCACCTGCTGCGGGTTCGAGCCGCCCGACTGGCCGTTCGGCGAGACAGAGGACTTGATGGTCTGCGCAAAAGTCTCGGCAAACGTCACCCGGCCGTATTTGAAGCCGTTGGTGTTCACGTTGGCGATGTTGTTGGAGATCACGTCCATGCGGGTCTGGTGAGCCTGCAGGCCGCTAACGCCGGAAAAAAGGGAACGCATCATGGCTGGAGACTCCTTACTGCCCGCTGGTGGGGGAGGTGCCCGAGGCGGTGCCGGTCGTAGGACCCGTGGGGGTTGTCGGCGTACTGGTGGGGGGGGTGGCGGTGGTCGGCGTGGACGGCTTGCCTGCGGCCTTGGCCGCTGCCAGAGTGCTGTCCGAGATGATGCTGACAATGTCGCCGACATCGTACATTTTGCCGTTGAAGCCGATCTTGGTCTTGCCGTCGACCATGCGGGCCTCGGTGATCGGCCCCATCAGGGACTTACCGCTTTCCACGTCGTGCATCACGACGTTCTTGCCCACGAGGGCACTCGACTGGGCCAGCTGGGAAAAGAGGGCGTTCGCCCCCATGTTGTCAGCCAGTTTCGTCGTCTGTTCCAGAGAGCTGAACTGGGCCAGCTGGGAGATGAACTCTTTGTCGTTCTTCGTGTTCATCGGGTCTTGATACTTCAACTCGGTGAGCATCAGCTTCAGGAAGTCGTCTTTCCCCAGGACGTTCTTGGGGCCTTCCGGTTTCGCGGACGACCGCATCAACTTCTGGATGGCGTCCGACGTGGGTGCTACTGTCGCCATGATCTGATCCTCACCTTTCAGCTTCCTTGCCCATCAACCAGAGCGTTCAATTGCTCCAGGGCCGCCAGTTCCTCGGCCGAGGCCTCATCCCGAGACCCGTGGCCCTTGTGCCCCGCTTGCGGCTGCGGCTGCCGGTGTTGCGGTTGACCGTCAGGACGCTGTTCGTTCTGCGGCGGCACCGTCACCACCTGGATCTGATCCAGGCGCACACCCGATTCCGCCAGCGCCGCTTTCAGCTGACCGATCCCCCCGTCCAGCATCTTCTGAACCTCGGGGTTCTCCGTCAGCACCCTGACGCTGACCTGGCCTTGATGACTCACCAGACGCACCGTGATTTGGCCCAGGCTCTCCGGATTTAAGACCATCCGCACCTGTGCCGGCCCCGGTGCCAGCTCCTTGATCGTATCGATCACCTGCTGCATGACGGCCTGCTGAGCCCGAGGGCCCTCGCCGGCTTCCCCGACCGCAACCGACCCGCTGGCCGACTGTAGTGTGTGGAGGCCCACAGTCATTTCTTCGGCACGAAACCCTTCGCCCTTAAGGGTTTCGCCGCGACCTTCGGTGGGATTTTCACCGTCCGTCAGGGACTCGGCGACCGCTTCCACGGGGGCGGCGCTCAAGGCCGCGGCCATGACGGAATTCGTCACCACGCCGGACCCGGCGTGCACACCTTCCGGCTGGCCGTCGTCGCCCGTGGCAATGATCCCCATCGCCGTGGCCAACGAGACCTCGCCTTCCGGCAATGTCATCGCCACATGTTTGCCCGCTTCGACGAGCTGCTGCATGGGATCGATCCCGTCGGCGGCAGTCAGCGAGTTGGTGGCGTTGAACGAAACATCCGTCCGCATCCCCTTCAGGGCGAACTGCTCACCGTTCTCGATGTGCAGCTCACCCCGCATGGGCTTCAACAGCATTTCAATGGCGGCCTGCCGCTGGGCAGCGACCGAGGAGACGGGCACGGAAATGGCCGTCTGGGGTTTCTGGGCCTCCACCGCGGCGGGCACGTTGGCCACATTGACGGGCGGCACGAGCATCACGGGGGCGGTCGGAGGCACCACCGGGGTGACAGCCAGGCTGGCCTCGTCCGTGTCGGCCGCTTTGGGCAGGTTCAGGACGATGGGGTTTTCCAGATCGCCGGGCTGCCGGACGGTCTGAGCCGCCATCATCGCCGCCAGGCGCTGTTCCAGAGCCTGCATGTCTGCCTGCAGGTGCTGCAGTTCCAGTTGCAGCTCCGGCGGCAGGGGCTGACCCAAGGGCAGGTGGCCCGCCTGCAGCGAGTCAGCCCCGGTTTTTCCGGACGGGCCGAACAGCGCCTGCAGCAGTTGCGGATCGAGGGTGAGTGCGGCAGCCCCTGTCGGTTGGGCCGGGATACCGGCCAGGGCCTGCGTGCCGGCCGCATCGGGCTGGGCGTTCATGTTGGGGAAGAGGGAAGCGAACTGGGCCAGCAGCGCCAGGGCGGCGGCGGGATCAACGGTATTTAGCGCCGCCTGGTTCGGCTTGGCGCCCTCGTCGGAGGCCACCTGCTTCAGCAGCGCCACCGCCTGCTTGAAGGCGGAGATGAACGGGTCCGGCGCCGGGGCCTGACCGGCCTTGTCGCCAGCCTGGACGGCTTTGTCGGCCGCATGCACGTCACGCTTGGGCTTGGCTTGACCGGGCGCATCGGCACGCACCGACTCGTGCGCCTTGTCCGACCGGGCAGCACCGGCGTCATCGGAGACGCCAGCCTGGTCCCGTGCAGCTTCGCGATCCAGCTTGCGCATGGCGGCCCCATGCCGGGACACCGGCTGAGCGGGCGTGGCGGATGGGGTCAAATTCAGCAAATTGATCGGCACAATCGATTACCTCTAGGAATGAAGTTCGGCTGCACCACACCCGCACTTAAGGGCCCGGGCGATCCGGCGCAGGGCCCCTTTACCAGAAGAATCGCTTCCTACAAATCGGCCGGTTGTCACTTTAGCCAGGGCCCAGCCGCACATCGTTGGGTGTCAAAACCCGCCAAACAGGCACTTACTACTGAATCTTCTTCCAGTCTTATCCTTTTTTTAAGATCGCCCGACCGGCGCGGGGCCGATAGGGAATGGGGAGGTCCGATCAGCAATGGCTCGGTCGGACGGACCCGTTTGGGCTGAAACGCAGCCACGACGTGAGCGTACGGGGATTTGCGGCGGCTGCTGACGGGTACAAGGCCCTGGCAGTCGGACAACGAGGGGATCGGGGTTTATGGTTCAGCCAACGTCACGCCAGGAGCCGGCATCCGGCATCCACACGCCGCCGGTCAAGGCCGTGCCGCGGGTGGAGCCGACCCTGCCCGAGGCACCTTTGCGTCCGCTAATCAAAGACGGCCAGCGTGTGTCCCAGCGCGGCACGTCGGCGAGCACCCTCGCCATCGAGACGATTGCCTCCCAGGCCAGCTCCCGTGCCGATGCCATCGATCAGGCCGCAACCAAAGTCACCGGCGGTAACGCCGTCGCCCGCCGGTTCAATTCCCTCGTCAACGTCCTCACCCACGACCAGCAGACGTTGGGCCAGGCCCGCCAGAACGCCATCCAGGCCTACCGGACCGACCTGCCCCACGCCTTGGCCGAGTACCGCACGCTGACGGCCAAGGCTGGCAAGGACCCCGTCAAACAACAGGCCGCCCAGGCCTTTCTGCAGGGGGCAATCGCCAAAGCCGACAAAGCCGGCCAGGCCTTCGACCGTTCGCTGCAGGCCCTTGGCGGAACGAACAAATTCTGGTCCGGCCTGACGGCGGATGTGGGCGCCGGCATGCTTGTCATGGGTACAGCCGCCATCGCCAGCCGCCGTTTCGGCGTGCCGATCGGCCCCAAGCTGATCGCGGCCGGCTTTGGCGGTGGGGGTGCGGCGACTGTCGGCACCCATGCCATGCTCGACAACCAATATGACCTGCGCCATGAGGGTGCCGCCAATTTCCTCGTCGGCGGCATGGGCTCGGCCGGCATGCTCTGGGCCGGCAAAGCCTTCCAAGTTCCGACGTTGTCCATGAAACGCCTCGTGGTGAGCCAGGCCGTCGTCGGTGCGGCGACCGGCAGTGCCGGGGCTATCGCCCAGGAAGCCTCGACGGGCTTCAAAAAAGGCTGGGGCGGTCGTGTCGCCCTGAGCACCGTAGTCGGCACGGCCGTCGGCGCCGGTGCGGGCGCCCTGACGCCCGTCCTCGCCAAGTCGCTGGGCCTGTCGGCCACCACCCTGGCCCGGCGCAGTACCCAGATGGCGCTTGGCCTGACGACGGGCGGCATTGCCGGCGGCGGCGCGGCCCTGGCCAACGAGGCGTTCACGGGATTTTCCGAAGGCTGGCAATCGCGGCTGAAACAACAGTCTCTGGGCGGGGCTTTGGCCGGCACCGTCTATGCGGCAGCGCCCCAGCTGGCCAGCCGGCGGATCGCCAGCGGGCAGTTGTCCCATCCGACGACCGCCGCGCCCCTGATCCCTGAGTCTGTCCGCACCGTCCTGTCGGCCAAGCTCAAGGACATGGGCCTGCCGACGACGGACCTGAATGGCGGCGACGCCCTGCTCAGCCGCCTGTTGCAGGACGATGCCCTCTCGTCGCTGCGCCTGCAGGTCCTCAACGATCCCACCATCGCCCCGGAAGTGCGTTCACGGCTCGCCGCCTATTCGACCGAGGCGATGACGGCCGGTCTGCAGACACCCGAAGCGAAGCTGATGCGCCTGGACATGCTGGCGATGGCCCTGCCCAAGGCGACCCGGCAGCTGCTGACGGCGAGCATCGGCAAGCATTTGCAAACCCACTCGGACCACCTCAAGCAGTTCGTCCGGCAGCACCCGACGGAGTCCGCCTGGGACGTCGTCGTCGTCGGCGGCGGCTCGCAGGGGACGATCATCGGCCATGAGGCCAATACCAAAGGTGCCGGCCATTCCGTGCTGATCATGGACCAGGGTGTCGGCGAGGGGAACTTCGGCACGTTGCGCGAGTTTTACATGAACACCCTGAACGGCGTCCACGACGGCGGTGTCGTCGCCCAGAAGGGCCGCTCCAAGAACCCCGTGCACGGTTCGCCGGTGCAGCCGTCCGACCTCAGCGCCGAGATGTTCCCGACGGCGGCGGCGATGGGCGATGCCAGCACGATCGGCCTTTATGGGGCCCAAAAGGCCGGCACGGACGTGATGACCGGAACCAAGGTCTTGAAGGTCCAGGAGAACAAGGGCCAGGGCTGGCCGGCCCGTTACCGGATCGAGGCGGGAGACGGCACCGTCGTCTTTGCCAACAAAGTCGTTTTTTCCACTGGTCTGGCCGGCGAGCCGAATCTGCCGAACCATGCCGGGACCAAGGCCCTCGTCAAGCAGGAAATGGCCCTGATCGAGGCCCAGGACCCGCAGGCCATCGCCACGCAACGCCTGCTCACGGACAACCAGCTGCTGACCCTGGCCAATCAGGCGGATGATCCGCTGGCGGTCTGGCGGACGACGGACGCCCCGACCTACATCATCGGGGGGGGCGACGCCGCCAAGATCCCCGCCGAGCTGCCGTTGGGTCTCGCCCCCGGCTC
>JACMPN010000594.1 GCA_014377495.1 Candidatus Sericytochromatia bacterium | reverse complement strand
GCCTTTGACGCTGGCGATGCCGAAGGTCGTCAGGCCGTCGGCTTCCCAGAGCGCATAAGTGCCCTGGGGGGTGTCGTAGCGCAGGCGCACCTTCAGGGCCGGCACAAAGCCGATGTCCCGCTCCGCGGCGGCCAGGGTGCCGTTCACCGTGCTGAAGCTGACCTGGGCGTTGCGGATCTGGGCGGTGGCCCCCGCTTCGACCGTCAGCCCGTTGCCCTCGAAGCACCGGTAGAGGTAGCTGGCCCGCAGCCCGTCGAACAGGTAGCGGGAGTCGACGACGCTGCCGGCCGGAAAGACCGTGTTGCGAAAGGAGAGTGGGTTATCCAGGGTCACCCGGGTGGTCACGTCCAGGGGGGCATAGAGGAGGACGACCGTGTGTTTTCCCCAAAATCGGGCTTCGCCCGAGAACCGCTGGGCGGCGTACAGATTGCGGTTCTGGGCCACGGTCTCGGTGGTGAAGGGCGTGCCGTCCGTCCCGTAGCGGCCCTCATTCTGGCCGATGTACAACGCCCCGCCCTCGTAGTCGACGACAAAGGAATCCAGCGGACCGGCAAGTGCCGGCAGGGCGGGTGTCAGGCAGGCGAGCATGACGGCGAGCGTGATCGGGCGGCTCTGGCGGGACATGGGTTGGGGGACCTTTCCGTTGGACGATGACAATCAAAAGCCTAACAGGTCCAGTGCGCCGGGGCGCTTGCCCGTCTTGCCAACGCCGCCGTCCGTATGGTTCCGGGCTTGGCCAGAGGGGCCATGGCAGGCTGTCCGGAGCGGTGGCACGCTGGCCCTGGTGGACGGGCAAGCGCCCTGGCGCAGTGGACCTGCCGGGACGATGGACCCTGTCGAAAGGGGGCGGGATGCGGACACCGATCGTGTGGTGGTTGGCGTTGGGGGTCACCGGCTGTGGTGCCCTGACTCCGATGGATTTAACCCAACCGCTCCTGCTCTCGTCGCAAACAGTCGGGGGGACAGCCTCGGCCCTGGGGATCAATACGGCCCTGAGCAATCTGGATCGTGGCCCGCAGGGCCTGGGACAAGGCCAGCCAGTGACGCTGGCGAGCACCTGGGCGTCGGGTTTCGCCAGTCTGGCGGCGGCGCCGCTCTTCTGGCGCGGGATCAGCGGCCTCAGTGATGGCGGGCTGGCCGCCGTCATCCCCACGGGTGTCTGGCAGAGCGGCTCGGCCTGGGGTGTTCCAAATCCGCTGGCGACCCTGGGCCAAAGCCGTCTGAATGCCCTGCCGGCGCCTCCCGGCTGGGGCGACCGCAACTGGGGCGGGACCGGCTCCACGCCCGTGCAGGCGGCGGGCAACACCTGGGGCAACAGTCCCACGCCCGGCCAGTACAACCTGTCCCGCGGGGCCGGCGGCATCGGCGGTTGGGGGATCGATACGGGGTTTTTCACGATCCCGCAGGCGGAGCAGCGCCGCAAGCTCGATCAGACGTTGCAGGACATCGATACCCGCCCCGGCCCCGTTTCCAGCGGCGGCGCGACCAAGTTGGACCCCAAACTGTTCCCGTTCCTGCACCCGGTCAAGGGGCCCCTGGTGCCGCCAAAGTGAGTGGTGCCCGGCATAGGCACGGTGCCGCCCGACCCCAAATGGCGGTAGGCTAATCATCTCAGTGGCATCAGGCTGGGACACAGCCTGCTCGGCATGGCCCGTGCCGTCGCCATCATTCCAGAACACTTGTCCCAAGGACCGATCCCGCCGTTATGCACGCTCGCCGCTTTGTCCGTCTGGCTTCCTTTTGCGTCCGTCACCCCAAGGCCGTGCTGCTCACCTGGCTGGTCCTGACCCTCCTGGCCGCCTCCGTCGCCTGGCGGGCCGAAACGGTGCTGCATGTCGGCCAGGCGATCCACGGCAGTCAGTCCGAGAGTGTACAGGAGCGGCTTCATCAGGAGTTCGACAACCCGTTCACCTACCTGGCCGTCGTCACCCTGCAGACACGGTCCGGGCTGGCCACGCCAGAGCATGACCGCCTGTTGGGCCTGCTGCAGAAGACGATGGATCGGCAACCGGACGTCGGCATCACCCTGTCCTATGCGGACAGCCACGATCCCACCTTCGGCAAGCCCGGCCAGCGGTCGACTTTTTTGCTGGCCGGGCTGCGCTCCGCCTCGGTCGGCGAAGCCACCGATGCCATTCCCCGCTTGCGCCAGGGCGTCAAGGAAGCGCTCGTCGCCATGCACGTCTTGGACCCGACGGTCACCTGTTTCGTCACCAGCGACACGGCGTTCAACTATGATCTGCGGCAGGTGGCGGCCCGTGACTCCGCCCGGGCCGAGGCCCGCGTCATTCCGTTGACCCTGGCGCTGCTGATCATGGCCTTCGGGCCGCTGGTCGCCGCCACGGTGCCGGTGATCATCGGGGTCGTGGCGACCACGTTGACACTCGGGCTGGCCTTTGTCATCGGTCACGTGATGACGTTGTCCGTCTTCATCCTCAATGTCGCCTCGATGATCGGCCTGGGTGTCGGCATCGACTATGGCCTGTTCATGGTCAGCCGCTTCCGCGAGGAACGGCGGCGGGGCCTGGATCCGGCCGAAGCGGCGGCGGTCACCGTGCAGACGACGGGCGTTTCCATTGCCTATTCGGGGTTGACCGTGATGATCGGCTTTGCGGCGATGCTGCTGGTCCCGATCATCGAGACCCGGTCGATCGGTCTGGGCGGCCTCATTGAAGTGGGCATCTGCGTGGCCCTGGCCCTGACGGCAGTGCCGGCAGCCCTGACCCTGATCGGCGACCGGCTCGACTCCCCCAAGGCCCTCGGCGTCTGGCTGCAGCGCTGGAAACGGCCGGCTGCCTGGGAGGCTTGGACTCATTGGGTGATGACCCATCCCAAGCTCTGTCTGTTCGTCGGGCTGGTGCCGTTGGCATTGCTGATCGTGCCGTTGATCGACATCCAGGTGGGCATCCCCGACAACAAGTGGATGCCCAGGACCGTGGAAGCTGCCCAGGGTTTCTTCGCCCTGGAGCAGACTGGCCAGTCGGGGATTTTGCAGCCGATCCGCCTGCTCGTCGACGCTCCGGCCCACGGCAAGATCACCGACCCCGGCGTCATCGACGGGGTGATCCGACTGACGGCGGGCCTGCAAAAAGACCGCCGCATCGCGCACGTGCGCAGCCTCGTCTCGCCCCAGGACGGGATGCCGATGTGGCAGGCACAGATGCTGTTTCAGGATCCGGTCCAGGCCAAAGCCCAGTTCCCGCAACTCTTCCAGCTGTTCGTCAATCGGGCGGAAACGGCGACGATGCTGGAAGTCATTCCCGCCAATGGGATGTCCTTTGAAGAGGGGATGAACCTGGTCGCCGACCTGCGCCGCACGGATTTGGCCACGCTGCCGGGACTGGGCGGTGGCCGATTGACCGTGGGCGGGCTGGCCGGGTTCAACCTGGACTTCCATGATGCCCTGATGCGGCCGTTCCCGACGATCGTCGCCACCGTCCTTGTCGTCACGGGCCTGATGCTTTTCGTGGCTTTCCGCAGCCTGCTCATCCCGATCAAGGCCATTGTCCTGAACTGCCTGAGTGTGGCGGCCGCCTTCGGGGCCGCCGTGCTCGTCTTCCAGAAAGGGTACGGGATTGCGCTCTTCGGTCTGTCCGGGCCGACCGGGATCATCATTGTCGTCGTGCCGATCCTCGTCTTCTGCATCGTCTATGGGTTGAGCATGGACTACGAAGTGTTCATGCTCTCGCGTATCCAGGAAGCCTATTGGCAGACCCACGACAATGAAACGGCGACGGCCATGGGGCTGAAAGCGACTGGTGGCCTGATCACAAGCGCCGCTCTGATCATGATCGTCGTCTTCGGGGCCTTTGCCTTTGCCGAGTTGCTGATCGTCAAGATGCTCGGCTTCGGCCTGGCCATGGCGGTGCTGTTGGACGCCACGCTCATCCGCATCCTGCTGGTCCCGGCGATCATGCGGCTGGCCGGCAGGTGGAACTGGTATCCCGGCGACAAACGCGCCTGAGGGCTTGATTGCTGTCGGCGGAACAAGGACGGAATCTCAGCGTCCTGTCAGATACGCCCGTCATAATGACCGTCGGACCTCACTGAGCAAAGGACGCAGCCATGTCTTACGATTTTTCCTTGTCCGGTGACTTGACCGGACGTGAGCGGTACAGCCTGCCCAACGCCACGATTGAGGATATGGTCCGGCCGCAGGTGGCCTCACCGGTCCTGATGCGCTGGGTCGCCGAGACGATTCGCCATCAGGGGGATCGTCGCCTGCAGGCCTGTCGGGCCCTGCACAAGCTCCGCTGAACCCTTAAAAGGCCAAGGGCCCGGAGATCCGCCAGTCGGATCACCGGGCCCTTAACGCGATTGATGCAGCCCGAAGCCTTTGATGAAGGGGGCGTTCCAGCGGCCGTCAAACGGCGACTGAACCGCCCCCTTTTCAGCCGCCGCCTTTGACAGCCGAGTATTTACGCATCACGGTGGCGGGATCCCCCAACAGGACCCAGGCCGTCAGCTCCTGACGCCAGAACGGGCTGTCGTCGAAGAACAGGCCGAGCTTGGCGAGGGTGCTGGCCGTGCCCAGATCGGCGCCGTTGACCAGCATGTGCTGGGCAAAACGCCGGGTCATGGCGTACTGGGCCTCGGGAATCGTGTAGCCCGCCGTGCCCCAGAAGGCCACAGACCCTTTGTGGGGGGCCCGGATCAGGGACTCGCCAAGCGAGGCGTAGTCCGGATCGTGGAAGTACCCGTTCAGGCAGTTGGCGGTGACCATGATCCCCGTCTGGTCGTTCGGCTCCATGGCATCGATGTCATTGGTGCCGTTCGGCGAGCGCCAGATCGACAGGGCCTGTTCGCTGGCCCAGCCTTCGACGTAGCCGTGTCCGACGTAGACCGTCAGACCAAGGCCCGTGTTCAGCGTCCGGCGGATCTGCTCACCTTCGGTCGTCGAGGCGGACTGCCAGTTCAGGCGGTCGATGTATGCCTCGTTCAGCGAACTGGTGAACATGGCGAAACCGGGGTCGTCGTTGTCGGAGACCAGTAGCCCCTGCATATGCCAGGCATCGCCCGCCGCCTGGTCGTAGGTGATCAGCTTGTCGACGATGGCCGACGCCGACTCCAGGGTGTCGGCAGGCAACCGGCCGACCATCAGGTCCGGCAGGTCGTCGTCCCCGATGACCGAGGCAAACCCGTTTTCATTGGAGACAGCCCCGACCTCCGTGCTGTTCAGGAGTAACGGTGGCATCATCACGGGTTTGCTGGTCCCGTAGTAGTTCCGGAAGTCGAAATGGCCGTCGCCGAAGAGGACGACGTAGCTGGGCGCCGGAGACGGCCAGTTCGTCACCGCCCAGCGCAGGAAGCGCCGGATGGCCTGCGGATCGGGGTCGCCGCCGCTGAACTCGTCGTAGATGGACTCCAGCGTCACCACCCGGGTCTGCAGGTTCTGGGTCGAGCGGTGCATGGCCAGGCGATCGGCTTCGGCCCGGAAGGCCGTCGGCGTGATGATCAGATAATCGGTGCCCGAGGTCGACCCATGCAGGTCGTCACTGTAGGTGAAGCCCTGGATGTCGGGTTGACCGGCCGCCGACTCTTCACCGGCCCAGTAGGTATGGGCGGGGGCGGCGTCCGTTTCCGTGAGAGTGGCGGCGGTACCGGCAAACGCGGCGTCGTTCAGGCGCACCGGGTGCTTGGGCTCGGTCAGATCGTACAGCAGCGGGGCGGTGGCAAAACCGTCCAGGCGCCAGGTGGATCCGCCGGACTGGGCAAACTGACCGGTCAACGTGCCTGCGGCAGCGGCGGTCGTCCGCCAGTAAGTCACGTCAAACCGGTCGACGTAGGCGACGGGGATCGCCGTGCCCGTGTCATTCGCCAGTGCGACAGTCAGGGTGTTGGCACCCGGGCGCAACAGGGTGTTGGCACAGCCGACCGTCGTATCCAGATACGATTGGCCGGACCAGCGCAGATCCCCGATCTGCGTCCCGTTCAGGGCTACGGTGACGTGGTTGTTCGTCTTGATCGCCGGATCGCGGACGAGGCCCCGCAGGCCGATCCGCACAGAAGCGGTCAGGCCGTCATCGCTCGGCAGGCTGGGTGCCGCCAGACGGAAGGCGAGGTCCCGCTTGTCGTGGTCCGTGCTGACGTAGTCCCAATACCAGTGGTCAGGCTGGTCATCGACGGGCTTGTTCGCCCAGTAGATGTGATTTTCCTCCAGGTGCTGCGTGGTCTGGGCCAGCTGCCCCGGGGTGGCATCGCCTGCCGGTGCGACGCTGCGCGTGGCCATCGCCGCCGGTGCGGCGTCGGCCAGGCTCAGCTCATAATGCATGGTATCGGCGTAGAGGGATTCCGCCGTCGGGGCCACAAAGGCGATTGCCGCAAGCTGACCGGCCTGCATCATGCGGTCCAGGGGGACTTCCGTTTCGCCGTGCCGCAGCCGCAGGCGCTCCGGCTGATCGAGGGTCACGCCGGCGGCGGTCAGCGTCCCGGCCGACAACCATTGCGGCCCGGCCGCACGCACGGTCAGGCGCCAGGTAGCTCCCGACGGACGGACGAAGCCGTCCACGATCGGTGTCGAGGTGGTGACCCAGCGGCGCAGCAGACCGTAGTCGCCGGCAAGCAGTTGCATGGCCTTGTCCCAGGGGGTCATGACCTTGTCGGAGGCGAGGGTGGCGTCACCGTCGATCGTCAGCCGGACGCGCAGGGTCTTGTACTGCGTGAGCCGCAGTTTGGCAGGGTCATATTGGACCGGATAGAGTTTCAGCTGCAGGATCCGGTCGTGGCGGACGTCGACGGGATTGCCGATCGTGGCGGCTTCGGCCGGATAGGGTGAGCCCGCCGCCAGCGTCCCGAAGGCGAACTGCATATGCCTGCCCGCTATCGTGGCCGGCAGCCCTGCGGGCGGATGCAGCACCGGGGCGACCGACGGCGTGACGCCGGCGGGCGCTTTACCCGGGCAGTTGCAGTCGCGGGTGTCCGATACGGCCGGCGCCGGTGCGGCCGCCACGGTGACGGTCGGCGGGACTCCGGGCAGGGGACGGCCTACGCCGCCGTTGCCATTGCTACTGGCGGCACCCGAGGTGAAGACGTTGCCGACGATGGTGGAACCGGAATCGATCGGGGTAGCCAGCACGGGCAGGCTCAGGTCCTCGATGACGACGGGATCCTCCATGGCAAGGACTTCCAGCCGGTAGGGTAGATCGCGCGGCACGCTGAGGGGGACCACGGCCTCGGGCACCTGGGGGTGGCCCTGGTCATGAGTGACGGGCAGGCCGGGCAAGGCGACGATCGTCTCACCGGGGCGGCGCAGGAGGGTGACGGGGGGCGTCTTCAGCAAGAGCGTCACGCCGTGATCGTCCGCCTGTTCGACAGTCAGGTACTCGCGCATGGCGTTGATGGTCGTCGTCGTGCTCGGTGACGCCGGTTCGTTTGGCGCGCTGCCGACGGGCACTGTCTCTGAGGTGTGAGTAGGCGCCTGCCAGGCGGCGGTCGTGGTCGTGCCGTCATTGGGCACGGCGATCGTCAGGGGCCCCCGCCGGGTCATCCGGCCCCCGAATTCGGCATCTTCCAGCCAATAGGTGTACGCATGGCCCGGTTGGGCCGTGGCATCCAGAAACTCGTAGTGTCCACCTGTCGTCGAGGTGCCCAGGCCGCCGATCAGGGACTGGTTCAGCCTGACGAGGCCAGGATCAGCATCGGTCGTCCGGTGGACCGAGTAGCCGAGGTTGCGCCATTCGGTACCGGACTGCCAGCGCAGCCGCACGCCGTCGGCACCGCTGGCGGCGGTAAAGCTGATCAGGTCGACGGCCGAGGCGCCGGAGACCACATAGGGCGGGATCAGGTTGGTGTTCTGGGCAGACGTCATCACGGACGTGTTGGCGTAATTGCTGCCGACGGCGGACCCTTCGACGAGATAGGTCCCATTGGTGGCCACGGCGTCGATCGCCGTGTTGAACTGAATGATCAGATATTGACCGGTCGGGATGGTGGGCAGGCCCGTCCAAGTGGCCATACCGGTCAGCTGAGTGGGATTGGGCAAGGCGACGAGGGCAGCACCATTGAGCGAATAGAACGCCGTCCCGGGGATGATCGAGACGTACTGCGGCAGGTTGGCTGTGAAGGCGGTCGCCGTCGCCGCACCACCGGTATTGTTGATCCGGTAGTTGTAGGTGTTCGTGGAGCCGGGACCACCCGAGGCGGGGGAGACGGTCGAGGCTGGGGTCCCGCCGAAGGGGGAAATCGAGATCAGCGGTGGTGTACCCACGGTCACGGTGGCGGTCGCACCGGACGTCACGGGACTGATGTTGGAGCCGGTGGCGCCGGCGGTGTTGTTGTAGCTGCCGCTGGTGGTGGTCGTCTGGGCGTTGAACCGCAGGCGGATGTTGCCGTTGGCGGGGACTGAAAAGGGACCTGACCAGGTGACCGTACCCGACCCAGGGCTGCAATCACCCGTGGCCAGGAAGGCGCCACCATTGACCGAGATGGCAGTCGAACCGGCAATGAAGCTGAATCCCGTGGGCAACGTGTCCGAGATGACGACGCTGTCGGCACTGACCGGACCGGTGTTGGTCAGGGTCATCGTGTAAGCGATCTGGCCGCCGCCCGCGGCCACGGTGGCGGCGGCCCCGCAGGCGCTCGTGGTATCGATCGGGGTGGCGGCACCTTTGCAGACCGTTACTACCGGGCCGTTGGACACGGTGACGGGGGCGGTCAGGCCGGTGCTCACATCAAGGAAGTTCAAGCCCTGTGCGGTGGCCGTGTTCATGAAGGTGCCCGGCGAACCACCGGCCTGCACGGTGAATTTGAGGTACCGTTCTGCGCCCGCCGCCAACGTGATGTTGAAGCCCGCCCCGCCGCTCCAGGCGATCGTGCCGGTGGTGCCCGTCGGATCTTGAAAGGCGACGTAGGCGATGTCGTTCGTCGAGATCAAACTGGTGCCGGGCTGGTACTGGAATCCGGTCGGCAGCGAGTCCGTGATGCCGCTGACGACGCCTGACACCGGGGCGGTGCTGGCGTTGCGGATCTTGATCTTGTAGACGACGGTCTGATAGGACAGGACGGACGCTGGCGTGACGGTTTTTTCGGTCGAGATCTGCGGGGCGCCGTTGACGGTCACCGGAGCGGTATCGCCAGTGATCACCAGGTCATTGTTGGGGAAGGTGCCATCTCCCACCTGGGCGTTGTTGGGGTAGGCCCCGGAGGCGAAGCCGGCGGGGACGTTGACGTTGAAGCGCAGTCGGATGTTCTGGCCGACCGGGACGTTGAATGGGCCCCACGTGCGGGTGGGGTTGGCGCCGCCCGGATTGCCCGGGTTGGCGAAGGCCCCGCCATTGGTTGACAGGCTCGACGAGTTGTTGACGTAGGTCCAGCCAGTGGTGAACGTGTCCGAGATATTGGCTTGGCCGGCGAGCAGGCCGGAGTTGGTGATCGTCATCTCGTAGGTAACCACGCCGCCGGCCGCCGTGATCTGGGCCGTCGCCGGGGTGATGACGGTCTTGCTGATCCCATAAACCGGTCCGTTGATGATCAGCGGCGCCGTCGGCGGCGTGCAGTTGCCGACGGTGTTGGTCGTGAAGACGCAGACCCGGTTGTTGTAGGTGCCGCTCTTGCCGGTAACAGCGATATGGTTCCAGCGGATGCGGTAGGTCTGGCCGGCCGCCAGGGTCAGCGGAAAGACGGGGCCGGCGCTCCAGGTCATCGTGTTGCTGACGACGGTGGGGTTGGCGATGGCCGTGAAGGCGCCCCCATTGAGGGACCCGGTGCTCGAGCCGACCTGATAGAGGCTACCGACAGGCCGATAATCCTCGACCCGGTTGATCGTGATCGGCGTGGTCCCGGGATTGGTGATCGTGATCATGTACCGGAACTGATCCCCTGCGTTGGCAACAAGCGAAGTGCCGCAGCCCGGGGACGACCCGGCGACGCCAATGCCCTTGCAGACAGTCATCACTGCCCCGGTGCCGACCTGCAGGGTGGCGGTGTCACCCGTGGAGTCCGTTAAAACGTTGGTGGCCGCCACGCTGGCATTGTTGTCGAAGGTGCCGTTGGCGGCCGGGGCGGTGATCGTGAAGGTCAGGACCCGGGCGGTATTGCCCGGCACTTCGGTGAGGCCGGTTGTGGTCGGGATGGACCAGGTCAATACCTGACCCGAGATGGCGGGATTGCTGATGCCGCCGCCATTCCAGACGGACGAGCCGGGGTTGTAGGTGAATCCGGCAGGCAGGGTGTCAGTGATGACCAGACCGTTGGTACTGGCGCCGCCAGTGTTGTTGCAGGTGATCGTGTATGTGGCGATGCCGCTGGTTGCGACCGTACCGGGTGAGACGGTCTTGCCGATAAACATCGACGGCGGGGCGCCGACGGAAACGATGGCCGTCTCGAACAACTGCACCGGATCGTTGGTCGGCTGAGTGGGCTCGATGTCGTTGATCGTGAAGGTGCTGGCAAAGTTGCCCTGAACAGCCGTGTTCAGGGTGCCTGAAAAGGTGAGTGACCAGGAGATGCCTGGATTCAGGACCCAGCCGGCGCCGGCATTGTCCCAGCTGCAGGTCACGGGCGTGCCGGCGGTGGTGGGGTTGGTGGTGCTGACGACAGCGCCGTTGATCCGCAGGACGGTCGTTCCGGCGTTATAGGTCATGAACGACGGCATCCGGTCCGTGAGCGTCATCGTCGTCGTGTAGGTGGAGGTATTGGTGCCGGTCACCGTGTAGTTGATCGTGGTCGACACGCCTGCGGTGGCGACGGTCGGCGTGGCCGATGCCTGCATCATGAAGGCGGCCTGGGCCGGCTGGCAGACGAGAAGCAGCGACACCACGAGCAGGGTGTGCAGCCAAGTCAACCAACGTCCCATGCGAGCCTCCAAGAAAACCGGAAATGTGGCGGAAAGACGACGCCGGAAATGTCCGTGGTCCCGTCAAAGACGGCACGCGCTCGTTTCCTAATAGTGGCATTTCAAACTGAAAAAGCCGTGAATGCCCCATGCCAGTTCGGCGGTAGCAGGCACTCGGACCCCTGTCCTGGCAGGCATTGCAAGTGTCGCATGAATAAAGGAAACGATTGCATGTAACGGAGTACGAAGGGCACCCGGCACTGGGCCTAAAGGTGGCAATACCCGATATACGGCCGGTGGAAACCCCGGGGGGGGGGCCCGTGCCGCTGATCCCGACGCTTGTCTCGTCGGCACCGGCCGAATGGCCAGCCTACGCGTCCGCCCTCGGCCGTCATGGCCAAGACAGTCCTCGTGCATGGCGGCCATGCTGGGCAGGATGCAACGGATCAGTCCGCCGATCCGTACTGCCGATCAACGGCAGCATCGTTGCCTGAAGTGCGATCGAGGTGCCCGTCCATGCAGCTACATTGGGGGAGCCAGCCCACGCTCTGGCAAGACACGATTGCGCGGATCCCGCAGGCCACGTTTTTCCACACGCCAGCATGGGCCGAGGTTTTTGTCACCGCCAAGGGCGGTCGGGTCGAGGTACTGCACGCCTGTTGGCCGGATGGCCGACAGGCGCTGGTCCCGGTCGGCGTCCGGCCGATCTGGTGGGGGCTCGTCCAGTCCGCCACCACCGGCATCGACGGCGGCTATGGGGGGATCCTGGCCACGGCTCCCCTGTCCACTACTGAGGAGCAGCAGCTTTATCGGGCGGTGCGTCAGCGGTTCCCGGAGTTGGCGCTGGCAAGCAATCCCTTTGATGCGGTGGCCCGACCGTTGCCTGGCGGCAGTCAGGCGGCGGCCGGGCATACCTATGCCGTGTGCCTGGCCCCGCTGCCCGAGTTGCGCCGCCAATACACCAAAGAACGCCAGCGCACGGTCCGCCGCTATCAGGAAGCGGGCGTTCAGGTCCGCCTGATTCCCCGGCCGGATGAGGCTGACCGCAGGCACTTCTATCGCCTTTATGAGCAGGCAGCGGCCCAGTGGCGGGAGCAAGAGCATCCCGAGCGCTGGATCCGGGACCGCCGCTGGTTCGAAACGCTCTGGACCAAGGCCCGTGACCACCTGACCCTGGCCGTGGGCACGGTCGACGGGGAGGTGGCCGGCATGGAGATCGTTGCGGTCCAGGGCCGGATCGCCACCGAACTCTTTCACGTGTGGGACCGGCGCTTCGGCCGGCAACACGTCAGTACGGCCATCGTGGAGGCCTGCCTCGCGTTCAGCCATGCCCGGGGCTGTGACTACCTGGATGCCGTGCCCTCCGGCCCACTGGATTCCCTTGACCGCTTCAAGGCGAGTTTTGGGGCCAGCGCCCGTCCCATCTGGGCCGACAGCCAGACGACCCCGTTGACCCGGGCCCTGCTCCATGGTCAGGCCCTCTGGCAGCACTGCCAGACTCTCGCCAGCAGCCTGGTCAGTGTGCCCAACGACCGGTTGGTCCTTGATCCCCCGTTCACGGGCTGATCGCCCTCCCACCCGCGGCTGGCCAGGCCGGAGACGCAGGAGACCCTGATGAACGCAATGCGCCGCCTGGCCAGTCATGGTCTTGTATACGGATTGGCCGGCATGGCCGCCAGTCTGGCGAGCTTCGTGCTGACGCCTCTCTATGCCCGCTATCTGGGACCGGCCGATTATGGCCAGTTGGAGACCCTGCTGGCCCTGGTACAGATCACGACGATCACATCCGCCCTGGGCGCCGGCTCGGCCAGCCTGGCTTTGATCATCCAGCCTGCCGGGGAACCGCCGGCCGTGGCCGGGTCGGCGCTGGCTGTCGTGGCCGGCGCCAGTCTCTTCTGTCTGATCGGCGGCTGCCTGGTGGCGCCCTGGCTCGCCCCGTCGCTGCACGTCCCGGTGGCCTGGGTCCGGCTGGTGGCCCTGGCCGGGTGCCTGACGGCCCTGGGCCAGATCCCGCCGGCCATTTGGCGGGCCCGGGGGCAGGCCTGGCTCCTGGCTGGGTATAGTCTGGTCCAGGTCCTGTTCGTCCTGGCGGCCAACGTCTATCTGGTGGCCGTGCTGGGATATGGGGCGATAGGCGTGTTGATCGGTCAGATCGGCGCCCAGGCCCTCGCCGTCATTGCCGGCTATTGGGCGATCCGCTCGGCCCTGCGCGAGGGCGTCCATGGGCAGACGGTGCGGACCATCGCCTCCATCGGGATCACCCACGTCGCCAACAGCCTGGCGACGTGGACCGTGCTGTTGAGCGATCGTTTCTTTCTCGTCTGGCTGGCGGCAGGTCCTGCCCTCGGCTGCTACACCCTGGGCAACAAGATCGGCGCAGTCGCCCAGTTGGCCCTGGCCTCCCCGTTGGCCCTGGCCTGGCCCAGCTTTCTCCAGCAGGTCGGCCGGGATACGACCTTCAGTAACCAGTACGGTGCCCTTGTCGAAGCGCTGGCTGCTTATGCCGGCGGGCTCTTCCTCTTTCTGGCCTTGCCGGCCGCCTTGTGGGTGCACCTGCTCGGCGGGGCCGCCTATGCAGGGACGGCGCCCTTGGTCCCGATGCTTGCGGCCGCCTCCCTCATTGCGGCGTTCCAGCCGGTACTGATGAGTGGGTTTGCCCTGTCCATGCGCTTCCGGGTCATCCCCCTGATCGCCTTCGGCAGTGCCCTGCTCAATGTCAGCCTCAACCTCTGGTGGATCCCGCTGTACGGGGCGACCGGCGCTGCCTGGACGACCCTGGCCGCCTATGCCGTCGCCGCCGTGGCCGGGCGACTGGTCAGTCAGCGCCTCTGGCCCCTCACGATCGCCTGGCCCAGGATCACGGCCATCGGGGCCTGGTGCGGCATTGTGGCTGTCTGTGGCTGGCAGATCCCCTCCGACCTCGGGCGCCTCGCCTGGCTGCTGATCTACCCCCTGGGAATACTCACCCTCTTCCGCCACTGGCACCAAGTGGCGGTGGGGGAGGGGGCCATGGCGGCCGTCTTCGGCGCAGAACCCGACTAAGAGACTATCTCAATCAACGAGGCCGAGCCTGGCGCAGCCATGCGGTGCCAGGCGACCGATCGTTGATTGAGATAGTCTCTAAGGCCCAGTCAGCGCTGTCATCTGCACCCGGACCGAAGGCAACTCGCCCTGACCCCTCTCCCACCGCCGCCTTCTTTCATCGGGCCACCGGTCCGTCGTGCCTCCAGCCTCAGACCGGCGACGGGCGAGACGGGTTTTCGGTTTTGCCCCTCCCCGCTTGTGGGGCACTTTTTCGCAGGCAAAAGGCGCCCCGATGACTCGGGGCGCCTTTTGCCTGTCAGGCCGGCGGTGGCGTGCCGACCCGCCAACGGCTGACTTTGCCGAGACCGTTCATGAAGCCGACATTGCCGCCGTCCAGACACCGCCGCTCTATCAGGGTCCGCCCCAGCTGCCACATGTTGCAGGCAGTGTCCGGGGAACTGTCGGCACACAGTTCACACTGCTGATCTGGGGTGAGGCTGAGCGGATCGAGCCAGCTTTCGGCGGGATCCCGGATCCACGGCGGTGTCGTGACGCGCATGCCACGGTTGGCGGGCTGGATCACCGCGCCGGCACGGACAAAGGCCATCATGACTCCCGTCGAAACGACGGTGTAACAGGAGATCAGGGCGTCGCTACTGCCAGTGCCAAATCGCCTGGCGACCGATCCGGGCCAGGAAGCCTGCCTCGGCACGACCGAGCCAGCCGACTGCAGCCAGTTGGCTACTGAGTGCGGGCACATCGACCTTGGGGCCGGGTGGCAGGCGTCGGGCCAGCGCAGCCGTGCGGGCCTCGCCGAGCAGCCCCGTGCGCTGCAGGAAGTCGGCCAGCCGCATGGGGTGGCCGTCCCGACTCAGCCCGATGGACAGCCAGCCACTGGTCTCGGCCACGATCAGCAGGCGACTGCATTCCTGCTCGTGACGGCCGTATAAGGTCGCCAGGTGGGCGGTGGCCTGGCCCCAGGTCCGCGGCGTGGTGCCGAGTCGCAACACCTCGTACATGCTTGTCCGCAGGTCGAGATCCCGAGCGGCGGCCAGGCCTGCCGGGGTGATGGCGACGAGTAGCTGATCGGTCCATCGGGTGGGACTGGTCGACTGCCGGGCGGTTTCGGGGGGAGTTGCGGCCATAATTGGCTCTCCTTGTCGACGCGCGATCAGTGGGGCAATGCCGATACTTCGATTTAGGCACGGGAGACAGCCCGATCGCTGGGAACCTATGGCCAACATTGCTGCATGGCAATTGGCGAACAGCGCCGACACGGGGGGTTGCGGCCGGGGGACGGGTCCGTTCGCCATCGAAGGGCCCAGCAGCATCGGGGTGGCTTGGGCTGAAATGTCCCGTGCAGGCGGCTCCGGGCTGCATCTGCAACGTTTCCGGAACCCGTCCGGGAACAATTGCGTGCAGCCACCGTCGAGGGGGCAGAGAGCGGAAACGGTGCCCACCGGCGGGCCTACAGCGAAGCAGCCATGCCGCCTCACGGGACGTACGCCGAGGCCAGGTCGTCCGTCCCGTGGAGGGATGTCTTTAGGAGCTTCTGATGTTTTTGATCGCTGCGTGGACGCAGGTGCTCAAGCTCCGGGCTTTGCTGTCAGCCCTCGGTGACAGACGGTTTCAGGTCCACCCTCAATGGCAGCCGGTGCCCTTGCTGGTGCCTCTGTCCGGCCCACCGGGACGACGCCGGCGATCCTGATCGGGAGCCGGTCGCAGGACCGGGAGTGTTCCCGCTGAAATTGGGGGACCCGTCAGCCAGCTTGGCTGATGGGTCCCGGTTGCCGAGTCGATGGGCATCATTCCGGCGACGGTCTGGCAAGCGCCGCACACGGCTGCACGCCGGATGATGGCGCCCTGGCAGGCTCCCCTGGGGATGCCCCGTGGGGCGGACGATGGCCGCTGGCCCGTCGACCGAGGCGGGAAACCACTGCGTTTCCGGCCGCGCGTCGCCCTTGGGCCTCAATGTGACGGGCGGGCCCGGCTCGGTCGCTTGTCTTCGCCGCTGCCGACGAGCCAGAAGGCCAGAGGCGTGAAAAGCACGTTGTACATGGCCACCCAGGGGGTGGTGGCCTGCCAGTGCTCCCAGGCGATGGGATAGCCCAGCAGATTGATGATCGCCGCCATGATCAGCTCGCCCAGCCAGGTGGCCATAAAGACCGACAGGACGGAGCCGCCGACGCTGCGGATCAGGTACAGGCCGCCGATAAAGCCGCTGCCCGCCGCCGTCAGGCCATAGCAGAGCATGTGAGAGACGCCGTGGCCGAGCCAGATGTCGATCAGGGCACCGCCGACGACGCCCGACAGTCCGCCGGCCAGCCACCCGTAATGGGTGCCGATGACGACCGCCAGCACGAGCATCAGGTTGGGCGGGCCACCCAGAAAGGGCATGTTGCCCACCCAGGTCAGGCAGAGGAGGAGGACGACCAGGTGAAGGACGGGGATTTTAAGGAGGGGGAGCAACGACGGCCTCCCCGGTCGGCAGGGCGAGGACGAGTTCCTGCAGGTTGTCCACGTCGCCCATCAGGTCGACTTCGATCTCGGGGTTGATCCGGCTGGCGACCCGTTTCACCCGGCGCACGAGGCCGACCGGGATGCCTTTGGGGAAGACGCCGTAACCGGACGTGCTGAGCAGATCGCCCTTTTTCACATCGGCGTTCTGCTTGAGGTAGGTGAACTCCGCCTCGCCGTTGTAGCGCCCGGCGATGACCCCGAAGGCCCCGGAGCGGACGTCCAGGCAACTGATGGCGCATTGGGGATCGGTGATCAGCTGGACGGTCGAGGCATGGTCGGCGACCTGGATCACCCGACCGACCAGGCCTTCGGCACTCAGGGCCGCCACGTCGAGCATGACGCCGTCCGCCTTGCCGGCATTGACGAGGACCTGGGCGTGCCAGGTATCCGGACTGCGGCCGATGACAACGGCCGTCAGGTGACGGTGGGCGGGTGGCAGTTTGGCATTGACGAGCTTGCGCAGCCGCTGGTTTTCGGCGATGACGTGTTCGAAGCTCTGCATCTGCCAGGTGAACTGCTCGATCTGGCGGCGCAGGCGGCTGTTTTCGTCGGAGGTCGTGAAATGGCCGCTGAGGTTGAGCCCGAGGGAGGTGAACGTGCTGCTGACCCGGGACATGGCCCCGACGATGCCGCGCAGCGCCGCCTGGGGGTAGCCAGAGTGCTGGATCGCCCAGAACGCCCAGATGACGCCCAGCACGGCGGCGCCCTGCCAGATGAGCGGGCGCCACCAGCGTTTTTTGCGGAAGCGGGAGCTTATCGGCATAAGGGGAATCCGGCCGCAGCGGGGCAGCACGTCGGGAGGGGCATCAGCACGGTGGTGGGCCTGTCAACGGGAAAGGGGTCGGCCGGTACGCCCGGCGGCACTCAGGTGGAATCGCCCAGCACCCGGCGCAAGGTCTGGAACTCCTCAAGGACCTTGCCTGTGCCCAGAACCACGCGGCTGAGCGGGTCGCCGACCATGCAGCCCGGGGCCCGGCGCACGACCCCGGTGACGCCGCTGGGCGAGCGCAAGGCACTACCCCGGCCCCGCACGCAGACCAGGGTATTGGCGGTGCCCAGGTCGATGCCCATGTCCCGGCGGAAGCGCCCGAGGAACTTAAACATCCTACTCACTTTCGTGTCATGTCCGTGCTGGCGCCGGTGGTGTGCTCAGCCGGTAGCCCCTGCCCGGACTGGGCCCCCGTCGGCATGGAGCCGCCAAGGAGCGAAAAGCCAAAGCCCGTCGACAGCATCTCGTCGAGCAACGGCAATGACAGGCCGACCACGTTAGTATAACAACCTTCAATCCGGTCAGCGACTATACTTCCGCCTCCCTGGATGGCGTAAGCCCCCGCCTTGTCGAGCGGTTCGCCGGTGGCAATGTAGGCGGCACGCATCACGGCGGTCATCGGCAGCATGTGCACCCGGGTGATGGCGTGACGGACCAGGGTCCGCTCGGGACTGATGAGGGCGATCCCCGTGATCACCTCGTGCCAGCCCCCCGTCAGGGTGGCCAGAAACCGATCCGCCTCAGCGGCGTCGGTCGGCTTGCCGTAGACACGGCCATCCCGGACGACGGCCGTGTCCGCCCCCAGGACGACGTGGCCGGGCGGGCAGGGAATGCCCCGGGCTTTGGCCAGACTGAGGGCCTCGATCCAGTCCATCACCGGTCCGGCCCCGGTATAGGGCATCGACGCCTCGTCGAAGGGGCTCGGACGCACCTCGAAGGGGATGACGCCGAACCCCAGCAGGTCCCGGCGACGGGGAGACGCTGAGGCCAAAATCAGTCTCGGCCCGTCATATGACGATGGGGCGGCAACGGTGTCCATGCCGGTGGGTCTAAGCTCCTGTGGCGACGGCAAAGGTCGCTGGGTCGTCTGACCCCGGACAGGCCGCAGCAGGCGGGATCGTCGGCAGTGTAGCAGAGCACGCGGCGCCAAGGCTGTGCGCGTTGACCGGCATTGAGGACCGGAGCTGATGCAAAGTGGCCGGTAGGCGAACGGCGCCTAACCGGCGACACCGTGCGTTTGAGGGAGGCTCGCCGCTACAGAGATTGCGCTCGGTGCGGGCGCAGATGGTCGTCAGGTTGATGTCGTTGGCGTCGTGGCCAAAGGGGTCGTCCAGCCCGATCGCCAGGGCCGCGAACATCAGGATGGGGTAGGAGTTGACCATCAGCAGCAAAGGGGTCATTGACGATCGTCCCGGCTGCGTCGGAAGGCAACAGGCGCTCGGCATCGGCGACCGCCGTCTCGACCCGCGACCGGGCCCGCATCCTGTGGGCAACATCGACAATGGTCGCCACGAACGACCCCCGGACGATGGGATCGGCCCAGGTCAGCGTGCGGCGGGATCAGACGCCCAGGGTGAAGGGGACGCCGTCGGTTTCCTTGAACAGATAGCCCTGGCCGTCAAGGGCGGCGATCATGTACCCCGTGACCAGCGTGCCGGCCGTGTTTGCCTGGTACAGGAGCTTGCCGGCGTTGTCGGCGACACCCTCGTCGACGGCCGTCTCAGAAATGTCCAGGGTGAGGTCCTGATCGGTGATGAAGCCGGCGATGCCGGTAAAGGGGTTGGTGACGGCCACGTTGGCGGCATTGGCGACGGCGTAGGCCTCGAGCTCACGGATCGACGCCGGGTAAGCCCCGCCATGATCCAGGGCGAAACCCTCGACGACCGTCTGCAGGCTGCGGGCGTTGTTGCGGATCTTCTTGACGGTGGCCTCGTCGAGGGCCGTGGTCGAGGGGGCCGTGGC
>JACMPN010000593.1 GCA_014377495.1 Candidatus Sericytochromatia bacterium | reverse complement strand
CTGGTGGCCCTGTTTTCGGCGAGCCGGCGCGGGTGGGCCCTGCGCATCCTGCCGGCCCTGTGGGGCTTGTTCGGCCTGACCTTCTGGCTGGGCGGCGGCGAGGTCTCCCAACTCGATGGCCGGGGAATGTGGCGCACCAATGCCCGGGGGGCAGCCGACGAATTCATCGCCTGGAAAGACATCCGCTCCGTCGAACTCCTCCCCTTTGTCTGGCACCAGCGGGACCCGCAGACCGGTCTGGACGGCAAACTCGGTCTGCGGCTGATCGTCCGTCCGGCCACTGGCTACGCGAGCCAGATGACCGTCAAGCCGGATACCAACCTGCTGGAACTGGCCAACGTCCTCGATGCCAACCGCACCAAGACGACGGCGGAACGGCCGGACGGCCTCATCGCCTCGTTATACCGGTGGCATCCCCAGGCCCCGCAGGCGATCCTGCTGGGCCAATACATGAAGCCCGAGCCGAAACCGACGGTCCGCCCGTCGATCGCCCCGGTCAGCCCGACGGCATACCAGTGGGTGAAGCGCCGGCATCAGATGCGGGTCCAGCAACAGTAACGGGCGTGTTCCGGCTTGTCCGGGATGGCCGCTTGAGTGAAAATGCGGGAACGCAGCAACGTCCCGACAAAGCGGTCAAGCCCTCGTGATCCGACAACGACGATACGGCCGGGTTTGATACATGGCAGCAATGGAGCAGACATGGAAAAGATTTGGCTCTCGTCCTATCCCGAAAACGTCCCCACCGAGATCGACCCGGAGCGCTTCGCATCGATCGCCGAGGTCTTTGAAGACGGTTGCCGGCGCTTTTCTGACCGCACGGCCTTCATCCACATGGGTCGGCACATGACCTACCGGGAGCTGGATCGCCAGGTCACCCACTTCACGTCCTACCTGCAGCACGTCGCCAAGCTGACGAAGGGTGATCGCATCGCCTTGCAGATGCCGAACGCCCTCCAATACCCCATCGCCCTGTTCGGGGCCCTGCGGGCCGGCCTGATCGTCGTCAACACGAACCCGCTGTACACCCCACGGGAGATGGCGCACCAGTTCACGGATTCCGGTGCCGTCGCCATCGTGATCATGGCGAATTTTGCCCACAACCTGCAGGAAATCATCGGCAAGACGGCGATCAGGACCGTGATTGTCACCGAAATGGGCGACATGCTGGGCATGATCAAGGGCCTGATCGTCAACGCCGTCGTCAAATACGTGAAGAAAATGGTCCCGGCTTACTATCTGCCCGGTGCCGTGACCTTTACGCAGGCGCTGGAGTACGGGGCTGCCCAGGCCCCGGTGCCCGTCACCGTCACGCCGGACGACATCGCCTTTCTCCAGTACACGGGTGGCACGACGGGCGTCTCCAAGGGCGCCATCCTCACCCACCGCAACATCTGCGCCAACATGGAACAGAACTACGCCTGGATGTCACCCACCCTGCGGGAAGGCGAAGAGGTCGTGATCACGGCCCTGCCGATGTATCACGTGTTTTCGCTGACCGTGAACTGCCTGACGTTCATGCGGTTCGGCGGCGCCAACGTGCTGATCACGAACCCCCGTGACATCCCGGCGTTCATCAAGGAACTGCAGGACAACCCCTTTACCGTGATCACGGGGGTGAACACACTGTTCAACGCCCTGATGAACAGCCCCGAGTTTGCCAAACTCGATTTCACGAAGCTGAAAACCACCGTTGGCGGGGCGATGGCCGTGCAGAGCGCCGTGTCCGACCGTTGGAAGAAAATCACCGGCACCCCGCTCGTGGAAGGCTACGGGCTGACAGAGGCCTCACCTGTCGTCTCGTGCAACCCGATCGACGGCCATGAACAGATCGGCACGATCGGGCTGCCTTTCCCCTCCACCGAGATCAAGATCGTCGATGACGACGGCACCGAGCTGCCGATCGGTGAGCCAGGGGAGCTCTGCGTGCGGGGCCCGCAGGTGATGGCGGGCTACTGGCAGCGCCAGGACGAGACCGACAAGGTGATCAAGGACGGCTGGCTGTTCACGGGTGACGTCGCCAAAGCGGAACCGGACGGGTTCTTTCGCATCGTCGACCGCAAGAAGGACATGATCCTCGTCTCCGGCTTCAACGTGTACCCGAACGAGGTGGAGGACGTCCTCGCCCAGCACCCGAAAGTCCTGGAAGTGGCCGTCATCGGGGTGCCGGACGATCATGCGGGTGAGGCGATCAAGGCCTTCATTGTCAAGCAGGACGAATCCCTCACGGTGGAGGAGGTCCGGGAGTTCGCCCGCATCCAGCTCACCGGCTACAAAGTGCCCAAACACGTGGAATTCCGCCCCGATCTGCCCAAAACGAACGTGGGCAAGATCCTCCGGCGGGCCCTGCGGGAGCCGGCCGCCAAGTAATGTTTTGGGTGGGTCCCCGACACCGGTGTCGGAGACCCACTTTGCTAAGGTCCCGCTGTATCCTGGCGCCTGTCCAGCAGGCGTTGGGCGGACACCAGCACGCCGGGCCAGTCGAAGTTGTCCGACGGATCGCTCTTGCGACCGGGCGGTAAGGCGATGTCCCGATGGCGGGTCACCCGGCTCATGGGCAGGTGATAAACGGTTGCCAGCCAGGCCACGAGGCGGACGACGGTGCTCATCTGGGCCGGCGGATACGGCTCGATGTGGTCGCCCCGGTTGCAGATCTCGATGCCAATCGAAAACTCGTTGACGCCGCTAACGCCCTGAAAGCGGCTGACCCCGGCGTGCCAGGCCCGTTTTGGGTCCGGCACGCACCGGATCAGCGAGCCATCCCGGTCGACGATGTAATGGGCGCTCGTCTTGCGCACGGGATTTTGGAAGTACCGGGCGACGGCAGCGGCGTCGCTCGCCCCTTCCGTGTGGTGCAGGACGATCGCTGTCACGCGTCCCGCCCGCCGGTCATCGCAATGGGGCGAGAGTATCTCGGTCACCGGCGGCAAGGGCGGTAGCCCGGCATGAAGTACGTCCGGCGCCTGCCAGGGATCGAGTGCCGGCTGGCGCTGGCTTGCAGCGCAGGCGCTGACCAACAGGCAGGTTGCCGTGGCGGCGATCTGACCTACGTTCACCCTGCCTCCCAACCTGACCCCCGTCGCATGCAAAACGCCCAAGAACCAGCATACGGGCTGTTTGGCATTTTGAACGGTAAGCCTACCTTAGGTGTGGGCCATGACGGGGCGCATCAGCCGGTCGATGGCGGCCAGCAGGTCCGCCGACAGGGTCACGCCGGAAGCGGCGGCGTTGTCCCTGACCTGCTGGGGCCGACTGGCCCCGATGATCGCCGACGACACTTCGGGCTGCCGCAGGACCCAGGCGAGGGCCAATTGGGCCATGGACAGGCCGGCCTCGGCTGCAAGGGGCTTGAGATTCTGCACCGCCGTGAGCAGGTCATCGTTGAGGTCTTCCGGCTGCAAAAAGTAATTCATCGCCGGGCTGGCCGCCCGGGAGTCCACCGGAGGCGGTTGGCCAGGCAGGTACTTGCCCGTGAGGACACCCTGGGCGAGCGGCGACCAGACGATCTGGCCGATGCCATTGGCGGCACAGAGAGGAAAGACGTCGGCTTCGGGCTCGCGGTGGATGATCGAATATTGCGGTTGGCTGGAGACGAAGCGGGCGACGCCGGGGATGGCCATGGCCGCCCGGATCTGATCGGCTGTCCACTCGCTGAAGCCGATGTAGCGGGCTTTGCCCTGACGGACCACCTCAGTCATCGCCGACATTGTTTCTGCCAGCGGGGTCAGCGGATCCCAGCGGTGGCATTGGTAGAGATCCACGTAGTCCGTGCGGAGACGCTGCAGCGACGCATCGATCTGTTTGCGGACTTGAGCGGCCGACAGGCCCTGATCAGTCTCGGACATGGGGAAAAAGAGCTTGGTGGCGAGGATGTAAGAATCCCGCTTCACCGTGCCCAACGCCTCACCGAGAAAGGTTTCGGAGGCTCCCCGGCCATAGACGTTGGCCGTGTCGATGAAGTTGATGCCGACATCGAAGGCTTCACGGATGCAGGCGGCCGCCTGCTCGCCGGCGACGCCGCCCGAATAGGTCAGCCAGGATCCCAGGCTGATCTCGGAGACATGCAGGTCACTGTTTCCCAACTGGCGGTATTGCATGGGGGACGACCTCTCAGGCTCGGATGGGCAGGGTGGCGGGATGGACGAGCTGGTCAATGTTCTTGTGGGGGTTGAGCACCCGTTCACCCAGATAGCAATAAGATTCCATCAACTCGTGACGGACGACGAGTTCGATGCAATTCCAGCATTTCATCACGATGCGCGTCTCGTCGGTGTCCAACGGCAGGAAGACCGGACCACTCCAGCCCCGCTCCATGTGTCCGGTATGGGTGTCCGGACGCTGGAAGGACACCGAAACGATGTAGCCCCGGGCGTCGCCCAGACCGTTGAAGACCGCCTCGATGGCCCATTCCCAGCCCATGTCGACGCAGGAGGGCTTGAAGTCGATGCGTTCGATGATGCTCCGGACGGCCTCGAGGCTCATGATCATGACGGTCTCCACTCAGCTGCGATGGTCGTGACACGGTACAGCCCGGCATGATGCCAGGCCTGGGCCGGCGAGGAATGTGACCAGGATACACCGCCGTATCGGCCTGGTTGTTACAGGATGTGGTAAATCGGGGCGTTGGCGTATTCGTAAAGTGTCACGACCCCGTTGCGGTTGCGGTCGGATGTGGCGAAGTCGGCGGCGATCGAGGCCCGCTGCTGAGCGAGCTGTTCCTCGGTCGGCGCGATGATGTAGCGGATCTGGGCCATTTTGCCCTCGATGTATTCTGCCTGCGTCAGATAGCCGTCGCGATTGGTGTCCAGGGACTGAAACTCCGCCCGGATGCCGGGGTCGATGTGTCCGGGGCCCTGTGACGGGCCGCCGGGACCGCCGGGCGCATACCCGCCATAGGGCGGCTGCCACCCATACGGTGGCTGTCCGCCATAGGGAGGCTGTTCTCCCCTGGGGCGTCCGCCCGGCCAGCCTTGCGGCCACCGGCGACTGGACCAGGGCGTGCCCGACCAGCGACCGACCGACCACTCAATGCCGCCCGGTGTCCAAGTCCCGCCGTCTGCGACTCTGCCCATTGGCCCGGCCACAGCTGCCGAGGTCGCCGGTTGCAGCCCCTGCCCCGCTTGACCCGGCACCTGCTGGATCGTGACGGGTCTGCTGGTCGGGGACTGGATGCAGCCAGCCGCCAGGCCCCCGATGAGCAGACCCGTGAGCCACCTGTGCATGGTGGGACCCCTTTCGCCGGCCAAGTTTCCGCATCAGCCACTCTCGGACATCCTGCCGTGTCCGGCTTGGTTGGACATGACCAGATTTGTGCCAGCCGCGGCCTCGGGGCCGTTTTGACTGACAATGCGGTCACACCGGTGCCCGGCCATCGGCTAAACTGGGCCAACGCCCAGTCCCCCGACTAAGTCCCTGTCAGACCCTGTGTCCGGCGGATCTGCCGGTTAGGCCCGTGGCGTCGAACCGCTGTTTCGGAGCCTCACATTCACCATGAGCAATCTGGCTGCCCGCACCCCCATCGAACAGGCCCTCTGGGCCTCCGGTCACCTGGACAGCGAGCGCCAGGCCAAGGTCGATCGGCTCTGCCGTGGCATCGGGGCGCCACCCGTGTCGGGCAATGCCTTTCTGTTCGATCCCGAGACCTATCAGCTGACCATCGGTTCCCCGTACTTCCCAATGCTCAACCGGCAAATTGCCCTGCCGAAGCCCTCAGGCGCTTATATCCCGGGTCATCCGGTCGGTCAGCCCAAAGTGGCGCTGTTCGGTGCGGATTTTCAAAGGCTTGAGGATTTCCGGCTCGATGATGTCTGCGGGATCCTCGTCTCCGGCGGTCTGCCGTTTCGGTATGCGGAAGCGTTTCAACCGCCGCCACGGGTTGCCTTTGGCCATACGGCCCTCGTCAACGCCCACGCCGGGCCCGGGTCCGCCTGGGGACCGGTGGATCTGGCCCTCGTTCCCGCTGGCGATCTGGCCCTGATCAGTGATCGGGGTCTCGGCGCTATCTTTGTGGTGGACCTCAAGACTGGCATCTTGAAACACACGCTGAACTTGCGGGAGCCGGGGGGAGTCTCGGCCATGCCGACGGCCTGCCTGGGCGATCGGCTGCTGGTGGCGAATCCGGCCGGTCAGGAACTGGTGTCCTTCGACGTGCGCACTGGCCAAGTCCAGATGGTGTTGCGGGACCTCGGGACGGTGAGCCATGTCCTGGCCACACCGGACGGCCGTTATTTTTGCGTGCTGAGCACAGCTCCCTGGTTCGGTGTCCATCTCCTCGATCCCCGGACGCTGGAGTCGGTCGGCACGATCGCCCTGATGGGGGCACCCTTTTCCCGTTGGGGCGATCCCTGTGACCTGATGGCCGTGGCGCCGGACAGTCAGCATCTGCTCGTGATGAGCGCCATCCAGGACCCCGAGCCCCGCACGCCCCAGATCACCGTCATCGATCTGGGCGCCCGACTGACCGTGCGGCGGGTCCAGCTGCGAGCCTCCCGCAAGCCGGCCGGCCTGGCGTTTGCCGTCGAAAACCCATTTTGCCGGGAACGCTTCACGATCGAAGAATCCCTGATCGAGCTCGGTTATCTCACACCCGATGAAGTGCTGGAGCTGGTCGTCAGCCTGGACACCGATGCCCCGCTACCAGCCCGTGTCGTCGCCCAGTTCGAAGCCCCGCCAGGGCTCGGGGACAAAGCAGGTGGCCAAGGGCACTGGCGACGAAACGACCTGTCAGCTGCCGCACCGATGGAAATCCCCGCCGCTGTCGAAAAACTCATCGCCGAAGCCGTGCAGCGGCGCTGTGCCGAACTGGGCGATGCCGATGTCCGGCAGGATGCGACGGCCTGGGCCCGGGTGGAGGCGGCCGCTGCTGAAGCCCGCACCCAGTTGCTGACCTGTGCGGCCACTGAGGTCGTCCTGTCGGAACTGACCCCGAACGGCGGCCTCCGGGTCCTGATCACCCGTGAGCAGGTGCTGGAGTGGCTGCAGATTTTGGCCCAGCTGGACACGGTCCTGCAGGATGCCGAAGCGGACTTTCTGCGCCACCTAGAGGCCCTGCCGGAGGACTGCCCCGACTGTGGCACGGCCCTCTTCGGCAGTTACACGTGCCCCAGCTGCGGGATCGACGTCATCGCCGTCATGCAGCAGCATCAGCTGCACGTGACGATCATCCGCAAACAGGTCAGTGCGGCGACCGTCGCCGAATGTCTGTTTTTGCCCCCGGGTCACCTCCTACTGGCGGATGCCGCCCGCCAACGGGTGGTGGAGCTCGACCAGTCGGGCGCCATCATCTGGCAACTGCAGGCCGACCGCGAGGATGACACGCTCCAGCAGTTGCTGCAGACCCCGGTCGATGCCTTGAGATTGGCCAACGGCCATTCGCTGATCCTCGACCGGACGGCCCGCCGGCTGTTCGAAGTGACCCGTGAAGGCCGTCCGTATTGGGAATGGCCCGAGGCAGCCGGTGTCCTCATCGAGCCCGTGCGGGTGGCCCGCAGCGAATGGGGCGAGACTCTCGTCGTCGACCGCCAGGCCCACTGCATCCGCCGGGTGGATGCCACCGGCCGCCCGATGATCCCCTATGGCGGCGGTGCGCCCGGCATCGGGCCGGGCGAACTGTGTCTGCCCACCGACGTGCATGTGCTGCCGAACGAGCATCAGATCATCACCGATGGGGGCAACAACCGGGTCATCGAGGTGGCTTTCGGGCAGCTCATCTGGCAGTTTGGCAACCCGGCGAACGTGTTGCGGGGCGGCGGCGGCGACGGTGCCACGTCACTGGCCAACCCCCGACGGGCCTACAGGCTCTCCAGCGGCAAGACGGTGATCCTGGATGCGGGCAACCACCGGATCGTCATCGTCGACCGCTTCGGTCAGATCAGTTGGGAGTTCGACACCCTGGCCTTGCCTGCCGAGCTGGCCATGGCAAACCCGCTCGGCATGGCCCGGCTGGATGGCGGCCACCTCGTCTATTGGGATCAACATCGCATCGTCCAGATTGACGGCGACGGCCGGATCGCCTGGGGGGCCGGACTGGCGACCCTGGACCTCAATCCCCGCTTGCTCACCGAAGGGGACGGCGGGGACGCCGACCAGCCCCGGCGGCTGTGGGCTGTCCAGCGGCTGGCCGACACGGATCCGGAGGCGATTGCCACCCAGATGGCGATCAGGGCCCTGGAGGCCAGTGCCCGCGCCGTCAAAAAGGCCCTGCTGGATGGCCGTCAGGCCGAATGTATCCGTCTGCTCAAAGAAGAGTCGGCCCGGCGCCTGCAGGCATTTCGCGAGCACCGGGTCTGGAAGCTCGACATGGCGGCCGTACGCCAGCATTGTGACGGGATCCGGGCCGAGCTGCGGGCGAGGGTCAGCCCGGGCACGGCCGCCCGGGCCACCGGGGCCGGTGACGTGGGGGGCGAGGCGCTGTCGCTGAAAGCCACAGAGACCCTGGGCCTGGATCGCCCGCCGATCCAACTCCTGGTCACGCTGAAACGGAACAACACCGTCGTGTGGATCGACCGTAAGCACGACGTCCGCTGGGTCTGGGGGGAGGGTAAGCTCGACAAACCCCAGTCGGCCGAGCTGCACGACGGAACGTGTGTCCTGATCACGGATCTGGGCAACAACCGCATCGTGGACGTCGAAACCCGCTCCAACGAGATCATCTGGCAAACCCATCCCCGCCTCGGCCTCAGCAGTCCCCGGGCGGCCGTGCGCCTGGCCAACGGCAACACCCTGATTGCCGATGCCGGCAACCACCGGCTCATCGAAGTGGCGCCGGATCAGGAACTGGTCTGGGAGTGGCAGGACCCGACCGGGCTCGGCCTGCCCACATCCTGTCAGCGATTGTCCGACGGCAGCACGCTGATGGCGGATTGGAGCAATCACGTCGTGCTGGAGATCGCGCCGGACAATGCGGTGGCCTGGCGCTATGGGATGCCCCGCACCCTCGGGGATGCCCCCGGGATGCTTAACTTTCCCGAGCATGCCGTCCGGCTGGAAAACGGCCATACCCTGATCGCCGATGGCCGCAACGACCGGGTGATCGAGGTCAGCCGGGACGGACGGATCGCCTGGGAGTACCGCGGCAAGGACTGGCGGCGGGTCAGCCTGCCGAGCCGGGTCACCCGACTGGCGGATGGCGCCACGCTGATCACCCAGGGGAGCGGCAGGCTGATCATCGAGATCGCCCCCGCCGGCCATCTCCTCTGGCGGGCGACTCTGGGCAATGACATCGCCCGCACCCGCCTGGCCCGCTGATCGGATCACCTGGTGCGGCAGCCGCCCTGTCACCGTGCATATCCAGGTCAGGCAGTTGCCGTGCCTTGGTCGGTTGGTCATACTGTGTGCTGCATTAAAAGTCCCCACGGTCTAACGACCAATCCCCCCTGCCAGCTCCAAAGGTCAGGTTCATGAAGATCCGGCGCAAGGCCCCATTGATCGTCATTTCCATTGCCGTGCTCACGGCCGGGCTGTCGACGGTCTCCTCCTACATGTCGAACAAGCGGATGATCGACGGTGCCAAACAGCAGGAACTGCGCACGACGGCCACCGTGATCCAGAACAGCATCACCGCCCAATCCAACAAAGCGGCGGCCCGTGCCTCGTTGGTCGTCAACCTGCCCTCCGTCCAGGAAGCGTTCCGGCGCCGGAGCCGGACGGATATCGCCAAGCGTCTCGTGCCGGCCTTTCTCGCCCAACGTGACCAATACGGTGTCCGGGAGGGACAGTTCCACCTGGCGCCTGCCTTCTCGTTCCTGCGGCTGTTCGATCTCGAGGCTGGGCACGGCGAGGACCTCAGTGCGTTTCGCGAAATGGTCGTCACCACCAACAAGACCCAGATCGCCCAAAAGGGGGTCGAGATCGGCCGGCGTGGCCTGAGTATCCGCGGCGTCGCCCCGGTCCTCGATGCCCAGGGGGCCGTGGGCAGCTTTGAGGTCGGGATGAGCTTCAGCACCGTGCTCCAGGACGTGAAGAAAACGACGGGCTTCGAAGCGGCCGTCTTCGTCGACGATGCGATGATGGCCAAGATCGCCACCTTCATCCCCCGCCCGGACCCGGAACGGGTCATCGCCGGCCAGCAGGCTACCGAGGCCACCAACTGGCAGATCATCCGGGCCGTGGCGGCACCGGAGCGCCTGAACAAGGCCAGTGCCATGGCGATGTACCTGCCGTCTGTCGACGGGACCGAGTGGGGCATGGTGGTGGTGCCGGTCGTCGACTACAAAAACACGCCGATCGGCTCGGTGGTCGCCACCCGCAATTTCGAGGAATATCAGACCCAGGCCCAGTGGGCTCTCGTCAGCATGTTGTCGCTGGCCTTCATGCAGGCCGTGCTCCTGGCGGGGGCGATGCTGATCGTGATCAACGCTCTGGTGATCGGTCCGATGGAAAACATCAGCGACAAACTGGCGTTACTTTTCCGGGCAGAACCGTCGCCCAACCTGGGTGACCTGACGGCAGCGGATGACGAGATCGGATCGATGGCCCGCAATGCGGAAGCGCTCGAAGGGTTCGTCACAGCCAAGCGCCGTGGCTCGCACACACCGG